>JAKSPV010000066.1 GCA_024404475.1 Clostridia bacterium
CGGAGCCCGTTCAGCTCGTTGACCTCGTTGGTCAACTTCTCGTATTCCCTGACGACACGTCTCGCAAAGGGCAGCAGCTTCATGCCGTCGCTCGTCAGCTTGACGCCGTGCTTGCCGCGTTCGAGCAGAACGACGCCCCATTCCGCCTCGAGATCGCCGATCATCCGGCTGATGCCGGACTGCGAGTAGTTCAGCATTTCCGCTGCCTGCGTGAAACTGCCGCATTCCACGGTCTTCACAAATGCGAGGTGTTTCTGAATGTTCATGTCCATGACGGCTCATCTTTCTATCTGTTTTTGTCATATTATATGTGCAAAATATTCGCTTTTCAAATGGATGAGCTTATGATACAATAAACGTCGTCAAAAATCAAGCAGAAACCCGTTTTTTCTGCGTTTTTTCTTTTTGGAGGGCAAAATGAAAGGGAACATCTCCGAAATCATCATTTTTGCGATCTATCTGCTCAGTCTTCTGGGCGTCGGTATTTATTTCTTCGTGAAAGACCGCAACGGCGGCGAAAAGACCTACTTCCTCGGCGGCCGTAAAATGGGCGCATGGGTAACGGCGCTTTCCGCTGGCGCGTCCGACATGAGCGCGTGGGTGCTCATGGGACTTCCCGCCGCGATCTACGCGTACGGCTTCGGTCAGGTCTGGATCCCGGTCGGCCTCGCTATCGGTTACGCTATCAGCTGGCTGCTCGAAGCGCCGCGCCTGCGCCGCTTTTCGATCGTGGCGGACGATTCCATCACGATCCCGCAGTACCTCACCAACCGTTTCCTGGCGAAATCGAAAGCGCTCCAGGTCATCTGCGCCGTTGTTTTCCTGCTCGCTTATACGGTCTACTCCGCATCGAGCATCAAGGCCTGCGGCACGCTGTTCAATACCGTGCTCGGCATCGACACGACCGTGGCGATGTGCCTCTCGGCCGTCGTCATCGTCGGTTATACGTTCCTCGGCGGCTTCTCCGCCGTCTGCTGGACGGACTTCATTCAGGGCATGCTGATCCTCTTCGCGATGCTGCTCGCTCCGATCTTCGCGGCGGCCTCGCTCGAGTCGTTTGACGTCGCCGCTATCTCGGCGGCAACGCCCGGCTTCTGGAATCCCTTCTCGAGTTGGAAGGATATCGCATCCGGCCTCGGCTGGGGCCTCGGCTACTTCGGCATGCCGCACATCATCATCCGCTACATGTCCCTGAAATCGCAGAAGGAACTCAAAAAATCCGCGAAGATCGGTATTGCGTGGACGGTCATCATCGTCGTGATGGCGGCTGTGATCGGTATCGTCGGCCGGATGTTCCTCGGCTTCGACGAGGCAATCAGTTCGAGCGAGACTGTCTTCATCGAGATCGTCCGCAAACTGTTCCCGGGCATCATCTCCGGTGTCCTGCTTTCCGCCGTCCTCGCCGCTTCGATGAGCACCGCCGACAGCCAGCTTCTTGCGGCGTCCTCCTCGTTCGCGAGCGACGTCTATAAGCCCGTCATCCGCAAGAACAAAGCGGGCGACAAGGAACTGCTCTGGGTCGGCCGCGTCGTCGTTCTGATCGTTTCCGCCGTCGCCATGGTCATCGCGCTCGTCCCCGGTACGGGCTCGATCATGTCTCTCGTCTCGAACGCATGGGGCCTCTTCGGCGCCGCATTCGGCCCGGCGATCATGCTCAGCCTCTTCTGGAAACGCTTTAACTTCGCGGGCGCCATCGCGGGCATCGTCGCCGGCGCTCTCACCGATATCCTCTGGCTCGTCTTCCTGTCGGATTTCGGCCTCTATGAGATCATCCCCGGTACGATCGTCGGCCTTGCCGCCGCCGTCATCGTGACGCTCCTCACGAACAAGCCGTCCGAAGACGTCGAAAAACTCTACGATGACGCCGTCGCGTATAACGACTGACCTCACTTTTCAAGCCGCCGCCCTGTTCCCGGGGTGACGGCTTGTTTTTTTGCTTTGTTTGTGCTACAATGGCGCTATACCGAAAGAAAGAGGAAACGACCATGCAGGAAGAACTTGCTGAACTTCTCGTGCCGTCTGCCGACGGTACGGCAGAGCCGTCTTTGTTTTACGCGGCGGGGGCGCACCGCCCGCTCCTCGTCGGACTCCATACGTGGAGCTACGACCGCTTCAATCAGGTGGATAATCTCCTTCCTTTGGCAAAGAAAAACGGCTGGAATCTGCTCCTGCCGGAGTTCCGCGGCCCGAATCTGCCCGAAAATCCGCGCTGCCGCGAGGCGTGCGGCTCCCGTCTTGCACGGCAGGACGTTCTGGATGCCGTTTCGTACGTCACGTCACATTTCGATATCGACGAGCGCAATATTCTCCTTTTCGGCGCCTCCGGCGGCGGGCACATGGCGCTGCTTCTGGCGGCGGCGGAGCCGACGCTCTGGCGCGCCGTAGCGGCCGTTGTCCCAATCGCGGATCTTTCCGCGTGGCGCACCGAAAGCCCTGCCTATGCGGCTGCTGTCGAGGCCTGCTGCGGCGGTGACGAGGCGGAATACCGCGACCGCTCGCCGATCACGTATATCGACGAGTTGGCGAAGGCCAACGTCAAGATATTCTCCGGCAAATGGGACACGGTCGTGCCGTTTGCCGAGGGGCTGACGCTCTATGAAAAACTTGTTGCCGCGCACCCGGAGGCGCACGCCTATTTCGAGGTGTTCGACGGCAGACACGAGATGCGCGTCGCCGACGCGGAGCGGTTCTTCAAGGACGAGATGACCGCTGCCGCCGACCTCGTTTCCGTCACGGGCTGAAAAACGAAAAGGGCAGCCGCTTTCGCGGCACCCCTCCCGGTGCGGACAAATCAGAATTTGCGGAGGAAAGAGCATGAAGACAAACAAAAAAGTAATAATTGCATTGATTGCCCTTGTTGCGATTTCCGTCATCGTCATTATTTCATTATTTTGGTTTGGAATCCTTCACTTCAACAATCCTCCTTCCGATTCCGTCATCGGAATAGACGTTTCTTCTTACCAGGGCGATATTGACTGGACAACGCTTTCGTCTCAAAATATCAGCTTTGCGTTTATAAAAGCCACAGAAGGATCTTCGTTTGTCGATCCATGCTTTACAAGCAATTGGACAAATGCGGCCGATACCGATTTGCGCATCGGAGCATATCACTTCTTCAGTTTTGAATCATCCGGAGAAAAGCAAGCGAAATTTTTTTGCAGCACAGTCACTCCGGTTGATAATATGCTTCCGCCGGTAATTGATGTTGAGTTTTACGGCAAATTCAAATCTGTGAAAGACATAGATGCTGACGCTGTAAAACACGAGCTCCGTGTTTTCGTAGATTTGATATCAGCAGAATATGGAATGAAGCCCATCATATATGTAACGAATAAATCCTTTGAAGCAATCGTGAAAAATGATTTCAGTGACTGCGATTTGTGGTTCAGAAGTGTTTATTCTTCAATACCAAATGAAATCAAATGTAGCTTCTGGCAATTTTCAAACAGACATCGTCTGGATGGATATAACGGAAAGGAACCGTATATCGATATGAATGTTTTTTGCGGAAGCAGCGAGGAGTTCGCAAACTATCCGAATTAATGCGTTTGGTTGACAACTCCCGTTTTTTGGGGACTTTGACAACTCCCGGCGTGTCCTGCGGATTCCGCGGTCAATACGTGATTTTCCCAAAGTCTTTTGCACAGTTTTTCTTCAGAAAAGCGCGTTCTTCTGCAAAATCCCGTTTCTCAGACAAAAGAAATCCCGCCGGAAGGTACCTTCCGGCGGGTCTTTTTGTTATCGTTCAGTCGTCGCCGAGCTCGTTTTTGATCACGTCGCCGGCAGTCGCCTTGAGCGCCTCGGCCGCGGTGTCCTTTGTCAGGTCCTCGCCGAACGCAGACGCGAGCACACCGTCGCCCTTGAAGCCGGTCATCTCCTGCAGGCCGTCGCCCAGGTTGTCGACCGCCACGTCGACCGTCGCGTTGACGAGCCCGCCGATCGCCGCTTCTTCACCTTTGGCGCGCGCTTCTTCGAGCGTGCCGCCTTTGAGCAGCGTGTCCGTCGTTTCTTTGATGCCGTCGCCGGCAACGTTCGCGGCGTACTTTTCCGCGACGCCGCCCGCATGGTTCTTGCCGAGCTCGACGCCGGATTCGACGATGGTCTGCGTGAACGCCGCTCCGACGGTCTTTTCGCCGGCCATGACCTCGCCGGCGTTTCCGGCGGCGGCTTTGCCGACCGCGTATGCGTCCTTGACGACTTTGCCGA
Organism: Clostridia bacterium; assembly: GCA_024404475.1. Classification (GTDB taxonomy): domain Bacteria; phylum Bacillota; class Clostridia; order Oscillospirales; family CAG-272; genus JAKSPV01. Next base: position 4,207 of record JAKSPV010000066.1, read on the forward strand.
CGCCCGTCTGGTCGATCTCCGCAAGCACGTCGATCGCAACATCGGCGCCTGTCTCGACTTCTTTGGCGGTGTTGTAGCCGGCATCGGCATACTCGGCACGTGCCTCGTATCCGGCCTTCTGCTGTTCGATTTCGGCCGTTTCCTTGATGATCTCTTTCTTGATTGAGGAAACGTCGCCCTCTTCGCCGCCGTGCTTGTAGTACATCTTGTCGATGTACGCCTCATGTTCTGCCGCGGCTTCCGCAGCGGCCTTTTCGGCCTTGGCTTCGGCGTCGTAGAAGGAGACCTGCGAGTTCGCTTCGCGCGCCGCTTCGTTCCACGCTTCGTTCTCGGCGGCTTCCGCGCGGATCGCGTCGGCGTTTTCCGCCCGGTGCTGCATTTCAGCGGCGAGTTCTTCCGCGCTGGAGAACGTCCCGCCCGTTATGGGGTTGGTGTATGTCCCGTCGCCGTTGCTCTGGTAGAGGATCTTCTCGCCCGTCGCCGGATCGGTCACGTTCAAATCGCCGTCCCCGTCGCGGGTGACGTACGGGCTGAGATCTTCGGCCGCACCGAGCAGGGAACCGAGGGCGCCGCCCGTTTCTGCCGCCGCGCTCACGGCCGCACCGGCGGCTGCCGCCGCAGCGGAGCCGATGACCGCTGTCGTCACGGAGACCGCAATGATCCCGACGGCGCTCTCCGGCATCTCCAGAAGATCCGGGTTGTGGGAAAGCTCCTGGCGGATGACAAGGTCGTAGTAATCGTAGTACCCGTTGCGGTTAAAGTCCATGACGTCGGGGAAGGGCTGACCGTATTTGTTGTGCTGACCGTTCGAATAGGTAAGATGTCCCCGGTAGGGAATGTATTCGTCGGGGAAGAAATACGATCCGATGTCGTCATCGGCGAACACCGGAACGGAGGTGAGCGGGAGCACCATCAGACCGACGAGCAGCACGAGTGCCAGCGTTGCCGCTGTGCGTTTCGTTCCGTTATTGCCGATGACCGCGAGAACGATGCCGCCGGCGAGGATCAGAAGCCCGATGAGCCCGAGCAGCCAAGCGTACCGGGCGAACGTCAGCGCGAAACCGATCGCAAAGCCGGCTGCGACGCCGGTCAGGGCGCGGCTGATAACGGCGCGCGACGGCAGCTTTTTGCCGCTCAGCTTGCCGATCACCGTGTGGATCAGCGAGAAGAGAAGCCCGTTCTGCTTGCCGGCGGCAAGCAGTGCAGTCACGGAGCCCGCCACGGCGACGCCGCAGTTGACGGGGCTGGATGTGATGTTAAAGAAGAAGTAGACGAGAAGGCCGGAGCCGGCACCGATCACAAACGGCGCAACGGCGGAGAGCCCGCTGAACGAGGCGCCCGTCAAAACGACGCTGAATCCTTTGCCCATGCCGGCAAAGGGATTCTTTTTGTCGCAGATCGTCACGACGATCGACGTGACGAGCGCGGCGAAGACCGCCTTGCCGAAGATGCCGCCGATCGCCCCGATGAGCCCGCCGTAGAGGCCGCCGTTCGAGTAGGTCAGCGTGTAGAGAAAGCGGAAAAACGGCAGGTTGACGCCGAATCCGGAAAGCAGCGACAGCACGAGCCAGAGCCCGCAGAGAATGACCGTCGGGATCCACCGCTTCGGTGTGCGGATGAATTCGAGAAGGGCATTCTTCATCTCACCGATGAAGCCTGTGCCGGCAGTTTTCGTTTTTTCGGTTGTCTGTTCCATGATGATTCCTCCATAAAAGAATTTGGGGGAGTGTTTCCGATTTCATTATATAGGGAGAATTCCGCGCTTGTCAAGAGAAATATCGGAGAAAACGGGCGAACCCGCCGTCTTCGGCATGTGTCTTCCCGGCGGCGCGGGAAACGTGCTTTTCTCCCGGCTTTCTCCTGGGAAAGAAAATGTCGGAAAAGTCCGCTCTTTTCCGTGCCCGCCTCTTGACAACGGCGCGTTTCCGTTCTATGATATAAAGAAGAAAGGGGGCTTTTCCGTGATCAATAAAACCGTAGCACCGAAACAGTATGCGCTGAACCACCGGCACCCGTATGCCGAACTGATCCTCAACATCAGCGGTACCGGGACCAATACGGTCGGGGACCTCGAGATCCCCTTCTATCCCGGCAGCGTGCTCTATGTTCCCGCCGGCGTCGAGCATTGTAAAAAAGCCGACGAGCGCTTCGAGGATATCTTCATCCGCCTGGATGACGTCCGCTACGACGAGGTCAAGATGGGCGAGGATGACGAATTCCACAGCATCCAGAAGATCATGGAGGTGCTCCATTACCACTATTTCCGCCACGATAAAACGAGCAACAGTACCGTCGCGGCGCTCTATACCTCGCTGAAAGAGATGATCAAGGAGCTTTTCCGCCACCCGGACGAGAACCGCTACGCCGAGGCGCTCCATTGTGACATCATCCGGAACTTCACCGATCCGGAATTCTCGCTTCAGAAAGCCATGGAAAATATGCCGTACTCCGTCGATTACCTGCGCCGCGTCTTCATCAAGACGTTCGGCACGACGCCGAAGGATTACCTGACCAGCCTCCGCATGGAAAAGGCGGCGGCCATGCTCCGCGTCGGCGACGTCAATATCGCCGATATCTCGATCCAGTGCGGCTACTACGACGCCTCGTATTTCGCGCGGATGTTCAAGCAGCGCTTCGGCATCGTCCCGAGCGAGTACCGCTCAAAATCGCTTTTGTCCGTACAGTAAGAGAAAACGGGAACGCCCTTCGGGGCGTTCTTTTTTGTTTCTTTATATTTTACACTTGCCAAACGAAAAAGAATGTGCTATACTGATAAAGAAATATCAGAAGGACGGGAGTGGATACCATGAAGAAATTCGGAATCGTCGTGCTTGTCGTCGTGCTTGTCGTTGTCGGCGTTGCCGTCGGCTTCTTTGCTGCGACTTTCCTCTCGGAACGCGGCGGCTTCCCGCGGCCTCAGCCGGGAACGAGCACACCCGCCACAGACGCGCCTGAGATCACCGATCCCGCGTCGGAGCCCCCTGCTTCCGAGCCGCCGGTGACACAGTCCCCGACAACGCAGCCGCCTACGACGCAGCCCGTTATTCAGGTGGACGTCATCCCGATCGACCCGCCCGTCGTCATGTACGCGACTGACGACCAGGTCAATATCCGCATGCAGCCGACGACGAAAGCCGACCGCTACGCCTCGCTCCATAAGGGCGACGGCGTGACCGTCACGGGCAAGACGAAGGACGGCTGGTACCGGATCATTTACCGCGACATCTATACGGGCTACGTCTTCGGCGAGTATCTTTCCGAAACTGCCATCCCGAACGGTATCACCGAAACGCCTTTCCAGCCGCCGATCACGATGTACGCGACGGAGGACGTCAATATCCGCGCCGACCACTCGACGAACGCGACGAAGCTCGGCGTTCTGCCCGCCGGGGACTCCGTCCTTGTGCTCGCGGAAACGAGCAACGGCTGGTACCGCGTTTATTATCAGGGCAAGGACGCGTATATCTCCGCGCAGTACCTGACGAAAACGAAGCCGACGCCCGCCGCCGGGTGACAGTCCCCCGCTCCATATCCGCCAATGATTCCCGCGCAAAAAATGCGCGGGATTTTTTCTCATTCGTGTCCGATTTTTCCTTTCTGCCGCGTTTCATAAGCAGAGGCCTCAAAAACGAAAGGAGCATTCCCATGGAACAACTGTTGCGCCGATCCCGCTGCAACGCGGCGCTTGCCCGACTTGCGGCAGGAGATACGGCGGCACTGACCGATCTGTACGACGCCGCGGGACGGGAAATTTTTGCGCTTGCGCTCTC
>JAKSPV010000067.1 GCA_024404475.1 Clostridia bacterium
GTACCGGGCCGGAGCGAAATGGTAACCGCCGAGCGAGAACACGGGGACGGGCTCCTCCGTCGGCTCCTCCGCGGCAGCCGACACCGGTGCCTCAGCCGGGTAGATGCTCTGGGCGGCGAGGTACATTTTCTTCTCATACGCGTCGGGATTCTCGCAAAAGGCGAGGTACTCGGCGTATACGAGTTCCGAAACCATATACTGATCGGCGACGGAGGAATCGATGATGAGGTCGTAATTCGCGTAGTCGAGGTTATCGACGCCATAGATGTCCTTGAAGCGCAGATTCTCGATGCGGGAACGTTCGAGAAGCTGCTCGCTGGCCTCTTCGGCGCTGCTGTAATGCTCGACGTTGCCGTGGCGGTCAACGGCGCAGCGGCGTCCCGCAATCTGCGGGTCGATCGTCACGAAGACACGGAAGGAATGTTTGGCGAAATGCCACGCCATGCGGCTGTCGAAGATCAGCCGGTCGTCACGGCGGGCTTCCGACAGACGGACGACGGCGTCGTCGATCTTGTGGTCGAAATTCACGTCGTTTTTCATCAGCTCGTTCATTTCGAGCGTGGTAAGCCCCATTTCCGCCGCCATGGCGCGCTGGACGGTACCGGTGGAGTAGATCTCAAAACCGTACTTATCGCGGAGGATACCTGCAACGGTGGACTTGCCGCTGCCGAGGCGGCCGGTGATCGAAATATGCATATCGTATTTCCTTTCGGTTGTCTTTATATCGTGCCACGCTCAAATGCGTGGATCCAGTCGGATTTCAGATAATAGATCAGATAGATAACGGAACTGATCGTCCACGTAATCGGATACGCCCAGAACAGCAGGACGATGTCGTGAGAGATGTGCATCGCCGCGGTGATGTAAATAATACGGAAGATACACCACACGGAAAGCATGATGATCATCGGCACGACGGCTTTTCCGGCGCCGCGGCAGATGCCCGCGATGCAGTGCGAGAAAGAAAGCAGGCAATAGAACAGCGAGATCGTCCGGCACTGCAGAACGCCGATCGCGAGGATCTCCGCCGCACTCGCCTCCCCGGTGTTGATAAAGAGCCCGATTAGAATCGGCGCGAGAATATACATAAGGACACCGATGACCTCCGCCATGATGACGGACGTCCAGATGCCGAAGCGTGCACCGGAGCGTGCCCGGTCGTACTGCTTCGCGCCGAGGTTCTGGCCGATGAACGTGGCAAGCGCCATCGAAAAGCACGTGATCGGCAGAAAAGCGAAGCCCTCCAGTTTGGAATACGAGCCGCACGCCGACATCGCCATGTCGCCGAACGAGTTGATGTTCGTCTGCACGAGCACGTTGGCAAAGCCGATCACGGAGTTCTGCACGCCGGTCGGCAGACCGTTGCGCAAAATTTCGCGGAGCATCGCACGGTCAAGGCGCAGTTTCTGCCACTCGAGGCAGTACACGGTGCCCTTTTTCCGAAGCTGCCGGAAACAGAGCAAAACGCTTGCCGCCTGCGAGATCACCGTTGCTGCGGCCGCAGCCGCGACGCGGCGGAAGACGAGAAGAAACACGACGTCGAGCACGATATTGAGCACGGACGAGAAGATCAGATAGTAGAGCGGGCGGCGGCTGTCACCGACGGCATTCAGGACACCCGTGCAGGCGTTATACAATATGGAAGCGAATGAGCCGATAAAATAAACGCGGAAATACTCAATGGATTGCGGAAGAACGTTGTCCGGCGTGCCCATCCACCGAAGAACGGTCGGGACGAACAAAGTACCGGCAAAACTCAAAACAATGCCGCAGATCCCCGAGATAAGCACGGCGGTATGCACCGCACGGGAAACTTTCTTTTCATCTCCTGCGCCGAAATAGCGGGAGATCACGACACCGGCGCCGGCGCCGGTGCCGACGAAGAAACTGATAAAAAGGAAGATCAGCGAGCCGGACGAGCTGACGGCGGCCTGCGCCTCGTTGCCGATAATCTTTCCGACAATCAGGGTATCAGCCGCGTTATAGCACTGCTGAAAAAGCTGACTCAAAAAAATCGGAAAGGCGAACGCGAGGATCCGTTTTTTCGGATCGCCCAGCGTCATATCGACCGTCTGAGCGGCACGGCTCATGGAGATCACTTCCTTAAAGGGTATCCGGCTAACGTCGTTACATCGTTTCAATCATATACCTTTTTGCAAAAAAAGTCAAGATTGATCGGTGCCCGGAGAGCAGAAAAGCCGCTGCTGTGCAGCGGCTTTTGATTCAGGACACGGCTTCTCCGTACCGGGCGGAGGAATAGTCACGGTCGACGGTGATGACCGTGTTGTAATGCTCGTCGATTCGCTTGGCTTCCGCGGCGATACGCTCGCAGAGGTCTTCGTTCGAGAGAGGAAAATCGACCGGGACGGCGACGTCAAAAACGAGGTTCGAGTGCGTCACGCCGAAGACGACGCGGAAATCGTGCATCGAGACGGGAGCGCCGGTCTCCGAGGAAACCTCGGAGATGACGTTGAACATTTCGCCGCGCAGGCGGTTGACACGGTCGTCGCTGATGCAGACGGGGTCCATGTGGACAACGAGGTGGATATCCATATCGCGGGCGATCGCCGCCTCGATATTGTCCATGCGGTCGTGGCTGAGCATGACGTCGACGTCGGCATCGACTTCAACGTGGACGCTGGCGAAGATACGTCCGGCGCCGTACTCGTGGATCACAAGATCATGGATGCCGATGACGCCTTCATACTGTCTGATGTAGCTCGCGATCTCGTGGACGAGTTCGGGGGACGGCGCGCTGCCGAGCAGCGTGGCGGACGCCTCGCGGACGAGTTTCACGCCGAGGACGATGATATAGACGGCAATGAGGCAGCCGATAATCCCGTCGGTAAGCGGGCCCGTGATCGGGGCGAGCAGGATGCCGGCGAGGACAGCAAGCGTAGCGAAGACGTCGCCGATGCTGTCGGCCGCGCTGCCGCGGAGCGACGTGGAATCGATGCGCTTCCCTTCGCGGGCATAGAAGAGCGCGAGGCCGCCCTTGACGAGCACGGCGGCGCCCATGATGATGACGGAGACGGCGTTGAAAGTCGTTTCCCCGCCGCCGGCGATCAGTTTCTCAACGGAACTTTTGAGAAGTTCGATGCCGAGGACGGTGACGATCACGGAAATGAAGAGCCCGCAGAGATACTCCATGCGGGAATATCCGTAAGGATGCTTTTTGTCGGCAGGCTTGCCGGCGAGGCGGTAGCCGACGAACAGAAAGATCGACGAGCCGGCGTCAGATAGGTTATTGAGCGCGTCCGCGATGACGGATACGCTCGCGGACAAGATGCCGGCGAACAGTTTGACGGCAAAAAGGAACAAATTGGCGACGATGCCGACGATGCCCGCCCGTCTGCCGACGGCAAGGCGTTCTTCCGGCGTTACGGTCTTCTGTTTTTCTGACATATGAGAACTCCTCCGTTCGGAAAAGATAAAAACGTGCTGTTTAAGATATAGTATAGCACAAAAAAACGAGAAATGCAAGAGCGTCTCTCGCGGGGGATATTTTTGCGCCCGGTGTATAAACCGGCGCCGACAGGTAAAAATATGTGCAGTACCCGTTTTCTATGAAAGGATGCAAAGAAATGGAGAAAAAAACAAAACGCCAGAACAATCTCACGTATATCGTTCTCGTCGTCGTCCTTCTGATCCTCTCGGTGCTGGTGGCCGTGACGGGGATCGCCAGGCGGCACGCCGCCGAAACGCCGCCGTCCCTGACGGACACGCCGGACATCGGAAAAAAGCCGGTAACGGAGCAGCCCGTTCTGCCGCCGGAGACAAAGGCACCCGAAACGCAGCCGTCCGGCGGCACAGACGAGCCGGCGGAGCAGGTCTCGAACACGCTGCCGCTGTTTGAGTTGCCCGTAGACGGGGCGATCAGCAAGGATTTTGCGGTGGACGTGCCCGTTTTCTCGCTGACGATGGAGGACTACCGTACGCACGCCGGCATTGACATCGCTGCGGCTGTCGGCGACCCTGTTCGCGCGGCGGCGGACGGCATCGTCGGCAAGATCTACGACGATCCTTTCATGGGGACGTGCCTGACGATCCTGCATTCGGGCGGTGCGGTCAGCATCTACAAGAACCTCGCGGAAGCGACGGCTCCCGGCATTGCGGTCGGGACGGCGGTCACGGCCGGCCAGGAGATCGGCTATATCGGCGAGACGGCGCTGCTCGAATGTGCCGAGGAGACGCATCTGCACTATGAGCTCACGGTCGCAGGCAAGAACGTCGATCCGACAGACTACCTTCCCGCCGCGGCGATGACGGGCAGTTTTGAGGACTGAACGGCGCACAAACACCACTTTGTTCTATTGACTTTTCCGGGAAATGCTATTATAATGAATCGTTGGATACCGGCGGCGGTGCCGCCGGTATTTTCATTTATCCGAAAGGAGGGCATTCCCGTGAAGAAAACGAAAACAAGCGGTTTCTCGAAGCCCGGTCTTCTCCTTCATTTTCTGAAAGGCAGCCGGCATCTGTTTCTCATAACGGTCGTCTCGATGTTCGCGCTCACGCTCCTCGAAATGATCCCGCCGCAGGTCATCAGTTTTACCGTTGACACCGTTCTCGGCGAGGAAAAGTCCTCGCTTCCGGACTTCGTTCTCAACGCTGTTTATTCGATCGGCGACAGAACGTTCTGGCAGGGTCATCTCGGCATCATCGCGATCGTGATCGTCGCGGTCGCGCTGCTCGCGGCGCTCTGCCGGTACGTCTCCCGCGTTTACACGGTGCGCGCCTCCGAAACGCTCGTCAAGCGGACGCGCGACCTGCTCTTCTCGAAGATCCAGCGGCTGCCGTTCTCCTGGCACATGAAAAACCAGACGGGCGACATCATCCAGCGCTGCACCTCCGACGTCGAGGTCATCAAGAACTTCATTTCCGAGCAGCTTCTTTCCCTGCTCCGCATCGTAGTGCTGCTCATTCTGTCGCTCTACTTCATGTTCTCCATGAACGTGATGCTCGCGATCGTGGCGACCGTCGCCGTGCCGATCGTGATTACCTATTCCGTTTATTTCCGTTCCAAATTCTCCGCCATTTTCCAGGAGTGCGACGAAAACGAAGGCGTGCTCTCGACGATCGCGCAGGAAAACCTGACCGGCGCGCGCGTCGTGCGGGCGTTCGGCCGTGAAAACGACGAAAAAGAGAAGTTCGAGCGGCAGAACGTCAAGTACACCGACGCGTGGATCAAGCTTTGCCGCTGGCTCTCCGCGTTCTGGGCAGCAGGCGACCTCATCTCCGGTTTGCAGATCATGATCATCCTCGTGCTCGGCACGGTCGAGTGCGTGCGCGGCAATATGACGCTCGGCACGCTGCTCGCATTCATCTCCTACAACAACATGCTGATCTGGCCGATCCGCGGCATCGGCCGCGTGATCTCCGAAATGAGCAAGGCAGGCGTCTCGATCGACCGTATCGCCTACATCATGAACTCGGAAGAGGAAAAAGACGGCGAAAACGATCTGACGCCGCCGCTCTCCGGTGACATCGTATTCGATCACGTTACGTTCGCGTATGACAAGGCGAAGGTGCTCGACGACGTGAGTTTCACGATCCGCGGCGGCTCCGTCTTCGGTATCCTCGGCGGCACCGGCTCCGGCAAATCGACGCTGATGCTCCTTCTGACGCGGCTCTACGAACTGCCCGAGGGGTGCGGCACGATCTCCGTCGGCGGTGTTGACGTCCGCGCGATCAAGCTCTCATGGCTCCGCAAAAACATCGGCACGGTGCTTCAGGAACCGTTTCTCTTCTCCCGGACGCTCGGCGAGAACATCGGCATCGCCAAAGAAAACATCACGCTCGACGAGATCCGCGAGGCGGCGAAGATCGCCGCGCTCGACGAGACCGTCATGGACTTCCCGAAACAGTACGACACGATCGTCGGCGAACGCGGCGTGACGCTCTCGGGCGGTCAGAAGCAGCGCGCGGCGATCGCGCGGATGCTGACCGAACACGCGACGGTCATGGTCTTCGACGATTCCCTGTCCGCGGTGGACGCGGAAACGGACGCGAAGATCCGCGCCTCGCTCGACCGCGCATTCGGCGATGCCACGGTCATTCTCATCTCCCACCGGATCACGACGCTGATGAAAGCGGAAAAGATCCTCGTGCTCGACGGCGGCCGCGTCGCGGAACTCGGCTCCCACGACGAACTGATCCGCCTCGGCGGGATCTACAAAAAGATCTACGACATCCAGACGAACGTGGAAGGGGGCGATGACGAATGAAAGACGAAATGACCGAGAAGGAAAAAAAGGAATTCAAACCGCTTCCCCACTTCGGACTTGACCGTCTTTTGCCCTACGTAAAGCCCTACACCAAAACGCTCGTCATGATGGTCTCGCTCGCTATGGTCGGCACCGGGATCGACATCATCCTGCCGCTGTTCCAGAAATACGCGATCGCCAACTACATAACGGACAGTCACCTCCGCGGGCTCTGGCTCTTCGTCGCTTTGTACGCCGTCGTACTCTGCGTGCAGGTCGCGTCCAACTTCTTCTCCACCTACGCCGCATCGAAAGTCGAGATGTACGTCGGGCGGGACATGAAGCGCGCGAGCTTCAACCACCTGCAGACGCTTTCGTTCTCCTATTACAACCAGAACAGCGTCGGCTACATACACGCACGTGTGATGAGCGACACCGGCCGTATCGCCGCGCTCGTTTCGTGGAGTCTGATCGACTCGATCTGGAACCTGACGTACCTCATCGGCGCGACCGTCGTCATGATCGCCGTCGATTGGCGGCTCGCGCTCTGTGTGCTCGTGATCGTGCCGTTCGTCGCCGTTTTGTCCGTCTTCTTCCAGAAAAAGCTGATCTTCCTGAACCGACGCGTGCGCGAGGCGAACTCGCGGATCACTTCGGGTTACAATGAGGGCATCACCGGCGCGAAAACGTCAAAGACGCTGGTCATCGAGGACAAAATGGACCGCTCGTTCGAGGAACTGACCGGCAACATGCACCGCGTGGCTACGCACACGGAGCACTACCGCGCCATGTTCATTTCGGTCGTCGCGTTCGCGTCGTCCGTCGCTTTGGCGGCGGTGCTCTGGCGCGGCGGCTACATGACCGAAAGCGGCATCATCGAGCTCGCTACGCTGTCGCTTTTCATGTCCTACGCGACGAGCATGATGGAGCCGATCCAGTGGGCCGTGCGCGCGTTCTCCGATCTCATTGCGGTGCAGGTCAATGTGGAACGTTTCACGAAACTGATGGAAACGGAATCGGACGTTGCGGACACACCGGAGGTCATTGAAAAATACGGTGACTCTTTCGCGCCGAAAAAGGAAAACTGGGAGCCGCTATACGGTGACGTCGAATTCGATGACATCACGTTCCGCTACCCCGACGGCGAGGAGAACGTGCTCGAGCACTTCTCGCTGAAGCTCCCGCAGGGGCAGACGGTCGCCATCGTCGGCGAGACCGGCGCCGGGAAATCGACGCTCGTCAACCTCGTCTGCCGGTTCTTTGAGCCGACCGAGGGACGCATTCTCATCGACGGGCGCGACGTGCGCGAGCGCTCGCAGCTCTGGCTGCACTCGAATATCGGGTACGTGCTGCAAACGCCGCATCTGTTCTCCGGCAGCGTGATCGACAACCTGCGCTACGGCAAGCCGGACGCAACGATGGAAGAGATCGAAGCGGCTGTCCGCGCCGTCCACGCGGAGGATATCATCGCCAAAATGGAAAACGGCTACGACAGCGACGTCGGTGAGGGCGGCGATCTGCTCTCGACCGGCGAGAAACAGCTTCTCTCGTTCGCCCGCGCGATCCTCGCCGATCCGCGCATCTTCGTGCTCGACGAGGCGACCTCGTCGGTTGATACGGTGACGGAAAAGCTGATCCAGAACGCGATCGACAAGCTCATGGAAAACCGGACGTGCTTCATCATCGCGCACCGGCTCTCCACGATCCGCAAGGCGGACGTGATCCTCGTCGTCTCCGACGGCAAGATCATCGAGCGCGGCACGCA
>JAKSPV010000068.1 GCA_024404475.1 Clostridia bacterium
AGCTCCGGCGCCTTGCCGCCGACGGGTTTGCCGCAGAACTCATTCGCGCGGACGGCGAACAGTGTGGACGACGTGACGATGACCTCGTCGGCGTTTGCGAGCTCGGCGAGCGTGAACGGCTTCTCGGGCGTCGGGATACCGCACTTCTCCGCCGCCATGAGCAGGTGGTGCCGCGCGATGCCCGGCAGGATCAGGTTGTCAAGCGGCGCAGTTTGGAGTACGCCGTCCTTGATGATCGAAATATTGCTGTGCGAGCCCTCGGTGACGCGGTCGCCGCGGTGGAAGACGCACTCCTCACAGCCGGAGGAGTGGGCTTTCTCGTTCGCCATGACGTTGAGCAGAAGGTTCAGCGTCTTGATATTGCACATCAGATAGCGCGTGTCCTCGGTCTCCGTCAGCGCCATCGGCTTCTTCGTGTCGCGGCGGTTCGCGGGCGTCAGCGTGATCCACAAATTCGCCTTGACGTCCTTGCCAGGGAAGCAGTGCTTGCGGGGCGCGGTGCCGCGCGTGACCTGCCAGTAGCACGTCTGGTCGGGAGAATCGACTTTCGCCACCATCTCGCGGAGGATCGCTTTCAGCTCGTCCTTCGTGTAGGGGATGTCGATCTTAACGCCGGCGGCGCTGCGGTAGAAGCGATCCACGTGCTCGTCGAGCAGGAAGATCGAATGATTGCGGACGCAGGTCGCCTCGTAGATACCGTCGCCGAAATAGCAGACGCGGTCGTTCATCGGGACGGTCATTTCGGCGATCGGGCCGAATTTGCCGTTGTAGTAACCAAGGTCTTTCATGGGAAATATCTCCTTATGGATCGGGGATGTGCCGGGGGCAAAAGCCCCCGATCCCCTAAAAACTGAAGCTGTATTGGTGATGCCGGAAACCTTTTCAAGGTTTTCGGGGTGTGGGGGACTTTGCAAAGTCCCCCACGTCCTCGTCCTCTCAAATGCTGTCGAGATAGCGGATCGCGGCGAGGGCGGCGACGGTGCCGTCGGCGGTCGCGGTCGTGACCTGGCGGACGTCCTTCGCGCGGCAGTCGCCCGCAACGAAGATGCCTCTGCCGCAGATGCAGTCCTCGCCGGCGGCGACGTAGCCCGAGCGGTCAAGCTCGGCGACGTTTTTGAACGCCGTGCATTCCGGCTGCCGGCCGATCGCCACGAAGACGCACTCCACGTGGATCGCCGACGGCTTGTTTTCCTTCATGTTGATGAGGTGGGCGGTGACGGCGCCGCTGCGCTCCACGCTCTCCACCACGGTGTTGTAGATGACCTTCACGTTCGGACGGCTGAGCAGGACCTTTTGAAGCTTCTCCTCCGCAGTGAGGAACGGCTTGTCCTGCACGACGGTCACGCGGGAGCAGCGGTCGGAAAGCTGGATCGCCTCGGTCACGGCGGAGTTGCCGCCGCCGATAACGGCCACATTCTTGTTCTTGTACGCCGCGCCGTCGCAGATCGCGCAGTAGGAAACGCCGTCACCGGCGAGTTCTTCCTCGCCAGGGACCTCGAGCCGGCGCGGAGCGCCGCCCGCCGCGATGATGACGGTGCGCGTTTCGTACGCGCCTTTGGCGGTCACGACCACCTTGCAGTCTTCCTCCTCGCGGATCTCAAGCGCTTCGTCGATCTCGACGTCGGCGCCGTGGCGGCGCACCTGGTCGAGAAGCGACTTTACGAAATCCTTGCCGCTGACCTTCAGAAAGCCGGGATAGTTTTCGATGCGCGCGGCATCGAGGATCTGGCCGCCCACCGTTTTCTTTTCGAGGACGAGCACCCGCTTATCGGCGCGGAGCGCATACAGCGCGGCGGTAAGTCCGGCGGGGCCGCCGCCGATCACGACAACGTCATACATGATCTGAAACCTTCCTTGTTCTGATTTTCAGAGTAAAAACAGGGGCAGAAGCTGCCCCTGTTCGGATATTCTTCTGTACGGGGCTCAGCCGCGGGCCGCTTTTCTCGCGTTCAGTTCCTTGATGATCGCGCGGACGGCCTTGGTGATGAGGAACACGAGCGCGGCGAAAACGGCGCACCACACGATGAAGCTGCAGACGATGAGCGAGTAGAACAGCGCGGTGTTGACGCCCTTGTTGTTGACGAGCCAGTAGCGGAGCATGTTGGCGTAGGACGCCTTCGAGCCCGGCTTAGCCAGCCAGAGGTATTCCCACCAGACGGTAAGGTAGCTCATGACGGCGGCGGCGCCGACGACGAAAACGACCTTGACGAGCATCCAGATGTCGATCGCGGTTTTGATATCGAATTTCTTGACGGCGGTCTCCTCTTCGGGGATCGCATCCTGCAGCTGCTTGTTCTCGTCCATGGGAAAACTCCTTTGCGGTGTGAAATGGATCGTCGGGGCATAAATCACCCCGGGAAAACACTCGTTTAGTTTATTATATACGAGCGGGCGGGCGTTGTCAAGCCCCGCCGCGTGTTTTTCGGCGGTTTTCTCGCCGCGAAACACCTTGCGCCGTGTGCGGAAACGTGATAAGATAAAGAAGCCGGCAGACGGCAACTTGACAGTTCGGAGGCGGAAACATGAAAATCGGGACCTGCGTGCGCTTTGACGACGCCGGCATGATCGGGGAAAAACTCGGACGGCTCGCGGCAAACGGCTTTGACAACTGCCAGATCGTTTCCTGGAATCCGGCACTCTGGACGGCGGAAAACGCCGCGGAGATCACGTCGCGCTGCCGCGAACTCGGGATCACGGTGTCCGCCTTCTGGGCGGGCTGGACGGGCCCCTGCGTCTGGGACTTTTACGAGGGACAGAAGACGCTCGGGCTCGTGCCGCCGCGCTACCGGAAGCGGCGGGTGAAAGAGCTCTGCCTCGGCTCTGATTTTGCCGCGCGGCTCGGCGTCACCGACGTCGTGACGCACATGGGCTTCATCCCCGAGGATCCGTTCGACAGCCGCTTTTCCGGCTTCTGCGACGCGGTACGCGAGGTCGCGCTCCACTGCCGGGAGAACGGGCAATGGCTGCTCTTCGAGGCAGGGCAGGAGACGCCCGTCACGATGCTTCGCACGTTTGAGGCGGTCGGCACGGGCAACCTCGGCGTCAATCTCGACACCGCCAATGTCATCCTCTACGGGAAAGCGAACCCCGTCGATGCGCTCGACGTGTTCGGAAAATACGTCCGCAATCTCCACGCGAAGGACGGCTTTTACCCGACGGACGGCACGCACCTCGGACGTGAAGTGCCGATCGGAACAGGCAAGGTCGATTTCCGGGCGGTTTTTGAAAAATTGAAGGCGCTCGGCTACGACGGCTTCGTGACGATCGAATACGAGCTTTCATCGGGGGAGAACGAGGCGATCCTCCGGGCAAAGCGGTATCTCGAATCGCTCTGCCGCGAGGTTTACGGCGACAGATGAAAAGAGGATTGGCGGCATGAGCAGTATGGCGTTTCTCGAATCGTTCATGGAGCGGTACGACTACCCGGCAGAGGCGCGCGAGGCGCTCCGCGGCGCGCTGCGGCATCTCTCCGGCATCCCGGCGGTGCGGGCCTTCTGGGCGGACTGCATGGCGTCCTACCCGGTGCATCACGCGCCGCGGGATGTTTCGGAACTTTTTAACAGGGTGCACGCGGTCTCCGGCACGTTCGGCGTGCCGTATGAGACAGTGGAGCTTCTGTTTTTCATCCTCCTCGCGGAGCCGCTCCGGGAGATCTACCGGCAGGAAGGCATCGGTGAGGATATCTACGACGACACGATGCTCGATCTCCGCGCGAAGCTCGTGGAGTGCCGTAAAGTCTACGGGATCTGGGGCAGCTTCGTGGCGTTCTGGCTCGTCGGCTTCTTTGCGCTCGGCCGGTTCGGCATCGGGCGGCTTGAATATGAGCCGGAGACGAAAGATGCGCTGACGCTCCCCGACGGGCGTTCTTTTCCCGGCGGGCGGTGCCTCGACGTGCACATTCCGTCGCGCGGCCACCTGACAAAAGAAAACATCGAGGACTCCTTCCGCCGTGCGGAAAAATTCTTCCGCGACCGCATCCCCGGCGACACGCTCGCGTTCTTCTGCCATTCGTGGCTGCTCTACCCGCCGCACCGCGAAATGCTCCCGGCGGACGGCGGCATCTGCACGTTCATGGATTTCTTCACGATCTACGCGTCGGAGGAATCGCCCGACCGGCACGATCTCTGGCGGATCTTCGACACGCCGGAGACGCAGGATCTCTCAAAGTTCCCGCGGAAGACGTCGCTTCAGCGGGCGTATCTCGCGCGGCTCGAAGCGGGCCTCCCCGTCGGCGAGGGACGCGGCGTGCGCTTCGTTCCGAAAAGCGAAATCCTGCCGTAAAACCGGAAACAGAAAAAAGAAAAAAGCCGCACCGGAAGGTGCGGCTTTTCGGTTGTCTTTATTCGAGCGTTAGGATATCGCAGAAGCCCGTGATGTCGAAGATCTCGCAGACGGCGGGCGTGGCGCCGCGGACGGTCATCTCGCCCTGGCGGTTCATCGTCTTCTGCGCGGCGAGAAGGACGCGCAGACCTGCGGAAGAGATGTATTCGAGCCCCGCGAAATCGAGAATGAGCTTCGTGACGCCGTCCAGCGAGGACGAAAGCTCCGCTTCGAGCTGAGGCGCGGTGGTCGTGTCGAGGCGGCCCTTGACCGCGATCGTCAACTCGCTGCCGCTGCCGCTTTTCAGAAGTTCCATATCATATACCGTCCTTTCGGTCGTTTTCCGTTTTTATTTTATCACGAATCCCCGCGCTCTGCAAGCGTTTTTCGGGATTCCTCCCGGTTTTTCCGCGCCGCGCGGTAGACGAAGAGGTACACCGCATAGAAGAGAATGAGATAAACGAAATAGAGCAGCATGACGAAGGCGGTGTAGAGCACCTGATTGCCGGCGACGAGGTCGTAGCAGATCTGGAACGGCGTGCCGTCCGGACTCGTGAAGAACATGTAGTTGCTCTGGTACGGCGTCGGCCGCTGGAGGATATCCACGCCGAGGGCGAGCGCCTCAAAGACGCCGAGAATCAGGCAGCTGATCGGCGCGTTGCGCATTTTCATCTCCTTGAGGCCGGAGACGCCGATGTAGATCGTCGAAAAACCGGAGATGCAGTGCGTCGTCGTGCTGACCATCGGGTCGAAGCTGAGAACGGGCGATGCGCCGAAAATGTTGCCGGCGAGGTACGTTCCCGCGATGCAGCAGAGCATGCCGAACGCGAACGAGAAGTCAAGCGCCGCCTCCTGCGCACGGCCGCGGCCGAACGCGCCGATCGGCAGTGAGAAGAGCAGGATGCTGCAAAGGAAGAGCGGCAGGTTGCCGCGGAACTCCCAGACGCTTCCGGCGCGGACGCAGCAGATCACGATCTTGAACAGCTCCAGCCCGAGCATGAGGATCGCCGCGATTTTGAGCACGCGCAGCTTTTTCGCGCGGTCGGCCGCGCGGTATTTCATGCCGAAAAAGATGCCGAGCCCTACGGCGAGCAGTATCATCAGCGTCACGTAGACGAGATGCTGCCACGAGAACCAGCCCTCGACGGGCCGCTCGGTCGTCCAGTTGAAATATTCTTTCAGAAACGCAAGCATATCGGCGTTTTTGCTCCTTCCCGCCGTTCGGCGGGTGATTTCGGTGGACGCGGGCATCAAAAAACACCCACTGTAAAACAGAATAGCACAAAAATCGCCGCCCGTCAAGTCCCCCTCCCGCCGCGCCCGTTTACGCCCGCTTTTTCGGTCGAAAAACGGGGATTTTTTGCCGAAAATGCTTGCAATCCGACAGCCATTGTGATACAATATTGTCAGAATCTTTAAGCGGTACCGTGATGCCGGCAAGATGAAAGCAAATAGGGAAAATGGGCGTATTTTGCCGGATCTTGTCATGTGACAGGATCTTTTTTTTGGAATGATCACGGAAGGGGGCTTCTCCGGAATGACAACAGCCGTCAAGTCACAGCTCATGGACGCAGACGCGATGCGCCGCGCGCTCATGCGGATCACGCACGAGATCATCGAACGCAACAGCGGCACGGACGGGCTTTGCCTCGTCGGGATCCGCCGCCGCGGCGTCCCGCTTGCCGACCGGATCCGGGAGAATATCCTCCGCGTCGAGGGCGTCGAGGTTCCGCTCGGCGAGCTCGACATCACCCTCTACCGCGACGACCTCAGCCAGCTCGGCGAATTCCCCGAGGTCCACGGCTCGAAGGTCGATTTCGACGTCACGGGGAAGCGCGTCGTCCTCGTCGATGACGTCCTTTATACCGGCCGCACGGCGCGCGCCGCGATCGACGCCGTCTTCGCGATCGGACGTCCCGCGTCGATCCAGCTTGCCGTCCTCGTGGACCGCGGTCACCGCGAGCTGCCGATCCGCGCCGATTTCGTCGGCAAGAACGTGCCGACCTCGCGCGACGAGTTCATCTCCGTCTGCCTGCCCGACACCGACGGCGAAACGGCCGTCTACCTCGCCGAGAAAGCGAAAAACTGATGTTTTGCGGCACCGCCGCCTGACATACCATTCCCGCAAAAAATTTTATTACGGAGGGATCTTCCCATGAAACTGGCGTATAACGTCAAAGACAAGCCGAAATTCGGCCAGCTCCTCATCTTCGCACTCCAGCAGCTCCTTGCGATCATGGCTGCCACCATCGCCGTCCCGAACATCATCGGCAACGGCATGAGCCCCGCCGCCGCTCTGTTCGGCGCAGGCGCAGGCACGATCATCTACCTGCTCTTCACCAAGTTCTCGAGCCCCGTGTTCCTCGGCTCGTCCTTCGCATTCCTCGGCTCCATGGGTGCTGCATTCGGCGGCGCCGCTTCCGTCTCCGTCGGCTACGCCGGCCTTCTGATCGGCGCGATCTTCGCCGGCCTCGTTTACGTCCTCATCGCGATCATCGTCAAGCTTGTCGGTGTTAACTGGATCAACAAGCTGATGCCCGCCGTCGTTATCGGCCCGACCGTCGCGATCATCGGTCTGTCGCTTGCCGGCAACGCGATCGGCGACCTCCAGGCAGCTTCCTTTGCTACCGCTAACGTTTACCTCTGCATCCTCGTCGGCCTCGTGACGCTCGCCGTCACCATGATCTGCTCCGTCTACGGCAAGGGCTTCATCAAGATGATCCCGTTCGTCATGGGTATCGTCGCCGGTTATGCGCTCGCCGCGATCCTCACCGTGATCGGTGACGCTACGGGCAATGAAGCGCTCCGCATGATCAACTTCGCCGCATTCGAAAATATGCAGTGGATCCCCGAGTTCTCCTTCGTCAAGGCATTTGAAGGATTCAAGTCCATCGACGGTGCGTACATCGCTTCCATCGCCGTCGGTTACGTTCCGGTCGCGTTCGTTGTCTTCGCAGAGCACATCGCCGACCACAAGAACATCTCCTCCATCATCGAGAGCGACCTGCTCGAAAATCCCGGCCTGCACCGCACCCTGCTCGGTGACGGCGTCGGCTCCATGGTCGGTGCGTTCTTCGGCGGCTGCCCGAACACCACTTACGGCGAGTCCATCGGCTGCGTCGCCATTTCCGGCAACGCTTCCGTCGTGACGATCCTGACCACCGCTATCATGGCGATGCTCATCTCCTTCGTCGCTCCGTTCTCCACCTTCCTCGCAACGATCCCGCGCTGCGTCATGGGCGGTGTCTGCATGGCTCTCTACGGCTTCATCGCCGTCTCCGGCCTGAAGATGGTCCAGAAGGTTGACCTCGAAGACAACCGCAACCTCTTCACCGTTTCCGTCATCCTCATCGCCGGCATCGGCGGCCTCTCCATCACCGTCGGCAAGGTCACCCTTACCACGATCGCCTGCGCGCTGATCCTCGGCATCCTGACGAACGTCATGCTCTCCGGCAAGAAGAAATCCGAAGACAAGGAATAATCCCAAGCCGCAAAAGCCGGGCTCTCACGAGCCCGGCTTTTTTTCTTTTGAAAATCTTTCCCGCCGGGCGCTTCTGTCCGTTCAAACGGACACGTGATGCGGTATGATAGTCCCCGGAGAGGGGGGATCGGCATGACAGACGAAGAAGTGCTGCGCGTCGCACGCGC
>JAKSPV010000069.1 GCA_024404475.1 Clostridia bacterium
GCGCTCGGGATCTTCCGCGGCGTGGCCGGCTCGCCCGCCGGGGCGGCGGGTATTCTGCCCGGCGATCTGATCGTCGGCGTTAAGGACGCCGAGGGCGTTTGGCAGAAAGTCAGCGAGCTCGGCTACAACGAATCCGTGAACTGCGTCTCCGGCGAGGAGGGAACGGCGGCGGAGCTGGAGATCAAGCGCTCCGGCGAAGTGAAGACGCTCCTCTTCCGCATCATCCGTGCACCGTTCATCTCGAACACGGTCACGTTCAAGGTCACCGATGCCGACGAGAAGGTCGGCTACGTCCGCGTGACGGAGTTCGACAACACGACGCCGACCGGCTTTTCCGAGGCGTTTGACGCGCTGCTCAAAAAAGGATGCGACAGCATCGTCGTCGATATGCGCGGCAACCCGGGCGGCTATCTCACGTCCGTTACCGACGTGCTCGAAATGATCCTCCCCGAGGGGCCGATGGTCCGCACGATCGACAAGGAAGGCAACGACATCGTGATCTGCTCCGCAAGCGGGGAGGGCTCGTACAGAAACGTCCCGATCGCCGTCCTCGTGGATGAAAACACCGCCAGCGCCGCGGAACTGTTCTCCTCGTCGCTGCAGGATTACGCGAAGCGCGGCGAGCTGAACGCGACGATCGTCGGCGTGCAGACTTACGGCAAGGGCTCGATGCAGACGACGGCGCTGCTTCCCGACGGTTCCGCGCTCAAGGTCACGTACCGGCTCTACTGCCCGCCGTTCTCCCCGAACTACGACGGCGTCGGCGTCACGCCCGATATCGTCGTCCCGATGGCGGAAAAATGGACGGATCGCTCCGTATATCTCGTTCCCGAAGCAGAAGACAACCAGCTTGCAGCCGCCATTGAGGCGCTGCACCCTGCGAAATAACTGAAAGAAGGCATCAGAACACCATGGAAAAGAAACGCACCCTCTATACGACGGAGGGGTACAAAACGCTCGTTGACGAACTGGACTATCTGAAAAACGTCAAAATGCCGAAGGTCAAGGAAGACCTTGCCCGGGCGCGTTCATTCGGCGACCTTTCCGAGAACAGCGAATATGACGAGGCGAAGGACGAACAGGGCAAGACCGTCTCCCGCATCGCCGAGCTCGAAGCGCTGCTTGAGAACGCCGAGGTCGTCAGCGAAGACGATCTGCAGACCGGCGTCGTCAACCTCGGCTGCACCGTCAAGGTCTACGACTACGACATGGAAGAGGAAGCCGAGTACACGATCGTCGGCTCCAACGAGGCGAACGCCATGATCGGCCGCATCTCCGACCAGAGCCCGATGGGCGCGGCGATGATGCACGCACACGAGGGCGACGAGGTCACCTTTGATTCGCCCGCCGGCCCGCTCAAATTCAAAATTCTTTCCGTTACCCGCACCAAATAACCCATCAAGGAGACAGAAAAATGACAGACGTGGAAACCAATCTGCCCGAAACCGAAGAAATGACTGCGGAACAGCTGAGCGAGATCCAGCGCATCCGCCGCGAGAAACTGGACGCCCTCGTCGCCGCCGGCGACGATCCGTTCCGCAAAGTCCGCTTTGACGTGGACGCCTACACGACCGACGTCCGCGATAATTTCGAGACGATGGAGGGCAAGTCCGTCCGCATGGCGGGCCGTATCATGAGCCGCCGCGACATGGGCAAGGCGAACTTCATCGACCTCATGGACGCGAAGGGACGCATCCAGTGCTACATCCGCATCAACGACGTCGGCGAGGACGTCTTCGAGCAGTACAAGAAATGGGATATCGGCGACATCATCGGCATCTCCGGTGAAGTCTTCCGCACGCACCGCGGCGAGATCTCCATTCACGTCTTCACGCTCGAGCTGCTCGCCAAGTCGCTCCTGCCGCTGCCGGAGAAGTTCCACGGTCTGAAAGATACCGACACGCGCTACCGCCAGCGCTACCTCGACCTCATCGTCAACCCCGAGGTCAAGGACACGTTCGTCAAGCGCTCGCAGATCCTGCGCGAGATCCGCGCGTTCCTCGACGCCAAGGGCTTCCTCGAAGTGGACACGCCCGTTCTGACGCCGTTTGAGATCGGCGCGTCCGCACGTCCGTTCGTGACGCACCACAACACGCTCGACATGGATATGTACCTCCGCATTGAGACGGAGCTTTACCTGAAGCGGCTGATCGTCGGCGGTTTCGACCGCGTGTACGAGGTCGGGCGCATCTTCCGCAACGAGGGCATGGACACGAAGCACAACCCCGAATTCACCAGCATTGAGCTGTACCAGGCGTACACCGACTACAAGGGCATGATGGACATCGTCGTGGAGATGAACACGATGCTTGCCGAAAAGATCTGCGGCTCGACGAAGATCACCTACCAGGGCACCGAGATCGACATGGGGCACTGGGAGCGCCTGACGATGGTCGAGGCGGTCAAGAAGTATTCCGGCTGCGACTACAACGACTGGGCAACGGACGAAGACGCCCGCGCCGCAGCGAAGGAAAAGCACGTCGAGGTACCGGCGAACGCCACGAAGGGCACCGTGCTCGCGGAATTCTTTGACGCTTTCGTCGAGGAAAACCTCATCCAGCCGACGATCATTTACGACTACCCGGTCGAGAACAGCCCGCTTGCCAAGCGCAAACCGAACGATCCTGCGTTCACGGAACGCTTCGAGTATTTCATCAACGCGACGGAATTCGGCAACGCGTTCTCCGAACTGAACGATCCGATTGACCAGAAGGGCCGTTTCGAGCGGCAGGTCGCCGCCAAACGTGCGGAAGATCCGAACACGACGGCGCAGGTGGACTACGACTACGTGACCGCGCTGGAGTACGGCCTTGCCCCGACGGGCGGCCTCGGCTTCGGTGTTGACCGCCTTGTGATGCTCCTGACCGACTCCGCGTCGATCCGCGACGTGCTCCTGTTCCCGACGATGAAGCCCTTGGACTGAGTCGGCTTAAAAAACAAGGGAGGGAAACCTTTGGACTTCCTCATACGATTCGTAGAGCTTCTTGACACCAAGATGACCACGCCGGAGCCGTTCGGCTGGTTTCATCTTATGTGGATCGCAATCGTTGTCATCCTTTCTGTTTTGGCGGTGCTCTGGGCGAGAAAGCGTCCGGACGAAAAAACGGTGCGGAAAACGGTGCTGATCGTTTCACTCGTCGTTCTGCTCTTTGAGATCTATAAGCAGGTCAACTTCACGTTCAAAGTGTCCGACGGCGCGATCACGGCAAAGTACCAGTGGTACGTTTTTCCGTTCCAGTTCTGCTCGACGCCCATGTACGCGGGGCTTCTGGCCGGGCTCGTGAAGCGGGGAATGGTCAGACGAGCGCTCTGCTCCTACATCGCTACATACGGCATCTTCGCCGGACTGTGCGTCATGGCCTACCCGGGCGACGTGTTCTGCGCGACGGCTGGCATCAACATCCAGACGATGGTCTGCCATTCGGCGATGATCATTTTGGGCGTGTACCTCTTCGCGACTGATTTCGTGAGGGCAGGGCTGAAAACGATCCTCCGGGCGCTCGCCGTCTTCGTCTCCATGGTCCTGGTGGCGGCGTCGCTGAACGAGATCGTCTATTACACGAACGCGAGCCACGGCGAAACGTTCAACATGTTTTTCTTCAGCCGGCATTTCCCGTCAACGCTGCCGGTGTACGGCCCGGTGCACGCCGCGCTCCCGTTCCCGCTCGCGCTCGTCATCTACGTGGCCGGTTTCACCGCCGCGGCGTTCCTTGTCCTGCTGCTCGGCCTTCTTTTGAAGAAGCTTCTGCACGCCCTCGGCGCGCGGAGACGGGCAGAGCAGTAACTCCCCTTGAACATAACAAAAAAGCACCCCGAAGGGTGCTTTTCTGTTTCTGTCATTATTTCTTCTTGATGAGACGGAAGAGCCAGATGATGAGGCAGGCGCCTGCAACAGCGAGGATGAGACTCATGACCCAGCCGCCGCCGATGCCGATCAGGGAACCGAGCCAACCGCCGAGCGCGCCGCCGAGAATACCGAGAATGATATTCATCAGAAGGCCGTTTTTGCTCTTCATGATCTTGCCGGCAATAAAGCCTGCGAGTGCGCCAAGCAGAATGTCAACGATAAGTTTAATAAGCATGGTACAAAATCCCCCTTATGTGTTTCGGTGGTTCACACCTTGTCTATATTATAGCATTCTTCTCCGGAAAATGCAAGGGAAAGGCGTATTTCCCGGAAAAAGTTATTTCCCGCCGCCGGCTTTTCCTTGACAAATCTGCCGCTGTGCGGTATAATGGAGCAACGGAACTCGTGGGGGAGTAGTCGGCGGGCTGAAAGCTGCGCGGCAAGTCAACAATCGCGGTGGCGAACGTCACCTGGCTTGTCTGAAATGATGAGACTCATGTATGGCTTGTGCTGTACTGTCTTATCATAAGTGCGGCACAGGCCTGCCGATTCTTTATTACAAAGGGAAGGATTTTCAAACTATGTCAACTGCCATCACCGTATTCCTTTTCGCACTTTCCGTCGTCATTATCGTCAAAGGCGGCGACTGGTTCGTGGATGCCGCCACGTGGATCGCCGAGGTCTCCGGTATTCCGAAACTGATCGTCGGCGCGACCGTCGTCAGCGTCGCCACGACGCTCCCCGAAATGCTCGTCTCGACGCTCGCCGCCGGACAGGGCAAGGTCGATATGTCGATCGGCAACGCCGTCGGCAGCGTGACCGCCAACATCGGTCTGATCATGGCGCTCGCCCTCATCTTCATGCCGTCCGTTATCAAACGGAAGGATTATCTTCTGAAATCCCTGCTCATGCTCGGCGCCGCCGCGATCATCGCCGGCATCGGGCTTTCCGGCTCGATCGGGCTCGTCCCGTGCCTCTTCCTGATCGCCATTTTCGCCGTAGCGATGTGGGATAACATCCACGCGGCGCTCGTCGCCATGAAGCACGGCGGCGACGCGGCTGACGAACTTCCCGAGGGCGGCGAAGCCGTCCGCGCAAAACCCGCCGGAAAAGAAATCGCCGTCAACGTCGTGAAGTTCATCGTCGGCGCCGGCATGATCGTCGGCGGCGCGGAACTGCTCGTTTCGACCGGCACGGATCTTGCCAACCTCCTCGGCGTGTCCGAACGCATCATTTCCGTCACGCTCGTCGCGATCGGCACGTCGCTGCCGGAACTCGTGACGACCGTCACCGCCATCGTCAAGAAGCAGATGTCGCTCTCCGTCGGCAACATCATCGGCGCGAACATCTTTGACCTCACGCTCATCATGCCGCTTTCCTGCCTCGTTGCCGGCAAGCCGCTGCCCGTCGGTTCCGAGCAGATGATGTATTTCGATCTGCCCGCGGCACTCGTCGTCGGTCTCGTCGCGCTCATTCCTGCGCTCATCACGAAGAAATTCCACCGCTGGCAGGGGTTTGCCTTGCTCGCGCTTTATATCGCTTACGTCGTACTCAGCTGCTTCGTTACCATTTTCTGATCCCGAGGGATCGCTCTCATAAAGAAAGGATTTCGCACCCATGAAAAAAAGCACACTCAAGAGATATGCCCGGCTGATCGCCGAAGTCGGCGGCGCCGTTCAGAAAGGACAGGAGGTCGTCATCCGCGCGGAGCCCGACCAGCCCGAATTCGTTGCGATGGTCGCCGAGGAATGCTACAAGCTCGGCGCTTCCCGCGTGACGGTGGACTGGGGCTACCAGCCGCTCACGAAACTTGCTGTCAAATATGAGAAACAAAAAACGCTCTCTCGCCTCGAGGAGTACCAGGTCGCGCGCCTCCGCTACCGCGCGGAGAAACTGCCGGTCATGATCTACCTCGAAAGCGAAGATCCCGACGGCCTCGCCGGCATGAACCAGGCGAAGTTCGCCAAGGTACGCCAGGCGCAGTCGAAGATCACGAAGCCGATCCGCGACACGATGGACAACCGCTACCAGTGGTGCATCGCCGCCGTGCCGGGTGCCGCCTGGGCGAACAAACTGTTCCCCGGGATGCGTACCGCTGCCGCCATTGAAAAACTGTGGGAGGCGATCCTCGCGGCAAGCCGCGCCGACGGCGCCGATCCCGTCGCCGACTGGAAGCGCCACGACGAAGACCTCGCCGCCCGCTGCGCGTACCTCAACAAACTCCATATCAAAGAACTGCATTACACCGCCTCGAACGGCACCGACCTCCGCGTCGGGCTTCTGCCGAACGGCAAGTTCGCCGGCGGCGGTGAGCATACGATCCAGGGCGTGTTCTACAACCCGAACATGCCGACCGAGGAATGCTTCACCTCGCCGAAACGCGGCGAAGCGGAGGGCATCGTCTACGCGTCGAAGCCGCTTTCTTACGGCGGCGAGCTGATCGAGAACTTCTCCGTCCGCTTTGAAAAGGGACGCGCCGTGGAAGTCCACGCCGAGAAGAACGAAGACCTGCTCCGCGAGATGATCTCGATGGACGACGGCGCCGCCTGCCTCGGCGAGTGCGCGCTCGTGCCGGTGGACAGCCCGATCTCCGAGTCCGGGATGCTCTTCATGAACACGCTGTTCGACGAGAACGCCGCGTGCCACCTTGCACTCGGCCGGGGCTTCTCCGAATGCATCGTCGATTATGCGAACTACACGCTCGAAGAACTCCGCGAGGCGGGGCTCAACGACTCGATGATCCACGTCGATTTCATGATCGGCACGCCCGACCTTTCGATCGACGCGCTCTGTGAGAACGGCAAGACCGTGCCGGTGTTCCGCCGCGGCACGTGGGCGTTTTAAGCGATGGCGGAAAGACCGTATCCGAAACTGCACGTCCGCGAAAAGGCGGAGCGTTCGCTCCGCCGCGGACACCCGTGGGTGTACGACGCGGAGATCACCTCGTCGGATGATGTCCCCGAGAACGGGGCGATTGTTGACGTATACTCCGCAAAAGGCCGCTGGCTCGGTGCTGGGTTTTACAGCGAACATTCCAAGATCCGCGTCCGCGTGATCTCCCGCAACACGAACGACCGCTTTGACGAGCCGTTCTGGGAGCGGCGGCTGCGTTATGCCGTCGAGTACCGGCGGCAGGTGATGGGCGACGACTTCGAGGCGTGCCGGCTCGTCTTCGGCGAGGCGGACTCGTTTCCCGGCTGGACGGTCGATCGCTACGGCGACGTGCTCGTCAGTCAGGTGCTCTCCGTCGGGATCGAGACGCGCCGCGAGATGCTCTATCGGCTGCTGGTGGATGTGCTTGCGTCCGTCGGCGTCACTGTCCGCGCGATCGTCGAGCGGAACGACGCACCCGTCCGGAAACTCGAAGGGCTTGAACAGTCCGTCCGGCTCGTCGATCTGCCCGGGCTCTCGACTGACTTTGACGGGAAGCTGACGATCCGCGAGAATGGGATCCTCTATCGCGTGGACTGCCTCGACGGGCAGAAGACGGGGTACTTCCTCGACCAGAAATACAACCGGCTCGCCGCCGCGAAGATCGCCAGAGGGCGGCGCGTGCTCGACTGCTTCACGCACACCGGCGCCTTCGCGCTGAACTGTGCCGCGGCGGGCGCCGCGCACGTCACCGCGGTCGATATCTCCGAGGACGCGATCGCGGCCGCCCGGGAAAACGCCGTTTTGAACGGTCTTGACGGCGTGATGGATTTCCGCGCCGTTGATGTTTTTGATCTTCTCACCTCGATGGCGGCGGAGAAGAACTGCCCTTACGACTACATCATTCTCGACCCGCCCGCGTTCACGAAAAACCGCGGCACGGTCGAGAATGCGATCCGCGGCTACCGCGAGATCAACCGGCGCGCCATGTCGCTCCTGCCGCGCGGCGGCTACCTTGCGACGTGCTCCTGCTCGCATTTCATGACCGATCCGCTCTTCCGCGAAATGCTCGCGGCGGCAGCGTCGGACGCGAACGTCTCCCTCCGGCAGATCGAGGGGCGCCAGCAGGCGCCGGATCACCCGATCCTCTGGAACGTGTCGGAGACGGATTATCTGAAATTCTATCTTTTCCAAATCGTCTGAAAACCGGAGGTGCGTATGACCATGCAGAAAGGTGC
>JAKSPV010000007.1 GCA_024404475.1 Clostridia bacterium
TGTAGTTCTCGGCGTTGTGGAGCCCGGGCAGAAGGAAGCCGGAGAGCGGGAGGATTTCTTCCCACGCCGATACCTCGCGCGTGGCGGTGACGATCGCGCCGTCCCGGATGCAGATCGCTCTGTCGCCGGGGCGGATGCTGTCGAGCTCGATCGGCTCCCGGGAGAACCAGACGACAGGGGACGGGCACGACGCGCCCATTTCGCGGGTGTAATCGTTCCCGGCGTTCAAAACGGCGGTTCCGCAGCCGCGGAGGATCTTCGCCTTGGCGGCGACGTATTCCGCCATGTCGGGGTGCCAGTTGAGGTGGTTCGGGGTGACGTTGGTGACGACCGCGGCACGGACGGGCGTGTGGACGGTCATGAGCTGGAAGCTCGAGAGCTCCGCGGCGACGTAATCGTCCTCGCTCATGAGCGGGGTGCGGTGGAGGAGCGGCTCGCCGATGTTGCCGCCGAGGAAGACGTTCTGCCCCCTGCCGTTTTCTTCCGCCGCGGCGCGGAGCAGGAGCGACACGAGCGTGGTCGTCGTCGATTTCCCGTCGCTGCCGGTGACGGCGAAGACGGACGCGGGGCATTTTTCGAGGAACATTTCCATCTCGGAGGTGAGGACGCTGCCGCCGCGGACGGCGTCCGCGAGTTCTTTCGTGTCGGGGCGGATACCGGGCGAGCGGAAGATGTAGTCGCCGGAGAGCCCGTCGAGGTACCCGTCGCCGGTGATGAGGGTGCAGCCGAGGTCGCGGAGCGTTTCGGCTCTGTCGCCGAGCCTATCTTCGGGTGTTTTATCGCGGACGGTGACTTTGGCACCGACGCGCACGAGCAGGTCAGCAAGCGGCATGTTCGAGACGCCTGCGCCGAGCAGAACGACGCTCTTCCCCGAGAGGAAACCGAAAATTTCGTTCTCTGTCATATCCTCGCTCTCCTGACTTTACAAAATCGGATCAGACCTTGGGCTGACGGGCGGCGAGGATCATCTCATTCTTGAGGTCCCAAAGCCGCTGCGTCAAGTCAACGTAGTAGTTGTGCGGGTTCTCAAAGCGGAGCACCTCGTCCCACATGGAGGCGATCTCCGACGCGCAGTAGGCACGGATCGCCGGAAGCTGCGGCAGGTCCTTGACGCGCTTGCCGCCCTCGAAGACCTTTTCCTGAAGCGGGCGGATCGTGTAATCCGTCATCGTCTTGCGCTTCCAGGTGTGGATCGGGTCGAAGAGTTCGAGCGGTTTTTCGGCGTCGATCACCTCGTCGTGGATGGCGATGAGGTCGGCCTCGGCCTTGCCCGTCTCTTTCGAGTAGATGCGGTAAAGCTTCTTGAAGTGCGGGTTCGTGATCTTTTCGGTGTTCTCGCTGATCTTGATCTTCGGCGTGATCACGCCTTTTTCCTCGCACGCGGCGAGCTTGTAGACACCGCCGAAGACCGGCTCGCTGCGCGAGGTGATGAGCCGCTCGCCGACGCCGAACGCGTCGATCGAGGCGCCCTGCCGGAGCAGTTCTTCGATCAGGTACTCGTCGAGCGAGTTGGAGATCGTGATCTTGCAGTCGGTGAGCCCCGCCTCGTCAAGCATCTGGCGCACCTTCTTCGAAAGGTACGTGATATCTCCGGAGTCGATGCGGACGGAGCAGGCACGCTTGCCCATCGGCCAGAGCACTTCCTTGAACGCGCGGATCGCGTTCGGCAGACCGGATTGGAGGACGGAATACGTGTCGATCAGAAGCGTCGGGTTGTCCGGATAAAGTCTGACGTACGTTTCGAACGCCTCGTATTCGGTGTCGAACATCTGCACCCACGAGTGCGCCATCGTGCCGCCCGCGGGAACGCCGTAGAGCTTGTCGCTGAGGGCGCACGCCGTGCCGGCGCAGCCGCCGATATACGCGGCTCTCGCGCCCATGACCGCCGCCTGCTCGCCGTGTGCGCGGCGGGAGCCGAATTCCGAGACCGGTCTGCCGGCGGCGGCGCGCACGATGCGGCTCGCTTTCGTCGCGATCAGCGACTGGTGGTTGATCGTCAGAAGGATGTACGTCTCGACGAGCTGCGCCTCGATGACGGGCGCACGGACGGTGATGATCGGCTCGCCCGGGAAGATGACGGTGCCCTCCGGCACCGCCCAGATGTCGCCCGTGAAGCGGAACGTGCGGAGGTAGGCGAGGAATTCCTCGTCAAAGACGCGCTTCGAGCGCAGATAGGCGATGTCGTCCTCTGAGAAGTGCAGTCCCTCGATGTACTCAACGATCTGTTCGAGGCCCGCGGCGATGGCGTAGCCGCCGCCGTCCGGCACGCGCCGGAAAAAGACGTCGAAGTACGCGACCTTGTCGCGCATCGGCGAGTGAAAATAGCCGCGGCCCATCGTGATCTCGTAATAATCGCACAGAAGTGCGAGCGTATCGTTTTTCAGCATGATCCTTTACCGTCCTTGTTTTCGTTTTCGTAAATCACGTCGCCGTACTGCCGGGCGACGACGGCGTAGCGTGTCTGCATCGCTTCTTCGAGAAGCCCGTTCCAGTCGATCTTCGCTTCCTCGGCGAGGACCTTTTCGATCTCCGGCTTCGTCTTCGGGTGCTTCGGCGTGAAGACCGTGCAGCAGTCCTCGTACGGCTCGATCGACGTGTCGAACGTGCCGATCTTCCGGGAGATCGAGATGATCTCCTCCTTGTCCATGCCGATGCACGGACGGAAGACGGGAAGCGTTGTCATCGGATCGGTCACACCGATCGCCGCGAGCGTCTGGCTCGCGACCTGCCCGAGCGACTCGCCCGTGATGAGGCAGCCGCAGGCGTCTTCTTTCGCGATGCGGTCCGCGATCGCCATCATGAACCGGCGGAGCAACAGCGTGAAGTAGTCCTCCGTGCAGGAGTCTCTGAGCACTTCCTGGATGTGCGTCAGCGAGACGACGTGGATGCGCATCCGGCCGGTGTACTCACAGAGCTCTTTCGCCAGGCGGAAGACTTTCTCCCGCGCGAGTTCGCTTGTGTAGGGGAAGCTCTCGAAGTGCAGCGCCTCAACGTTGAGGCCGCGCTTCGCCATCATGTACCCGGCGACGGGACTGTCGATGCCGCCCGAGAGGAGCAGAAGCCCGTTTCCGGACGAGCCGGACGGAATGCCGCCCGCGCCCTTCTCCTGCCCGGCGTGGATGAACGCCTCCGTGTCGCGAATCTCGACGCGCACGGTGATGTCGGGATCGACGAGATTGACCTTGATCCCGCGGACGTTTTCGAGCACGACGGCGCCGACTTCTCCGGCGATCTCCGGCGAGGTCAGAGGGAAACGCTTGTCCGAGCGCTTCGCCTCGGCGCGGAACGTTTTGCACCCGCGGAGCCTGTCGGGCAGGTATGCGGCGGCAGTCGCCAGAATGGCGTCCATACTCTTTTCGCACGCGGCGGCGCGCGTCACGGCCGCAAAGCCGAAAACGAGCTTCGCCTGCCGGTACATTTCGTCAACGTCGGAGACGAGCGGATCGTCGGAGAGCGGCTCGATCATGACGGTGCTCTGCCGCGTCGTGATGCGGAACTCGCCCGCGTGGCGGGCCCGGCGGCGCAGCTCCTTCTGGAGCACGGTCTCGAACGTGCCGCGGTTGGCGCCTTTCAAAATCAGCTCGCCGTATTTGCAGAGGATGACTTCTTTCACGTGTGTCACATCCTTATCGTAATCGTAGATCAGTCGGGAATGCGGAGAATGTACCCTTTTTCGCGGACGGCGGTCAGCGTGCCCGCGCCGAACGTGCCGTCAAGTTTCCGCCGGAGCGAGGCGACGGCGACCCGGCAGGCGTTCGATTTGTCCTTTGATAATGGAAAAAGCGCTTCGACCGTCTCGCGCGGCACGGGGTCTTCCCTGCCGAGGAGGAGCCGGACGATCCCGCACTCTTTCGTGCTGAGCCGCACCGTTTTCCCGCCTGCCGTCAGCGTTCTGCGTGCCTCGTCAAAGACGGCTCCGCTGTCCGCGTCGCCGGTAACGCGCGCCGCGGCGCGCGGAAGTTCCCCGAGCGGGAACGGGATCGGCAGGTAAGCAATGCGCGGCCCGTCCGGCGGCAGCATGCCGCCGGAGAGAACGATGCGTGCGGCGCCGGGGTACAGGGCGGCCGCGTCCGCGCTTGCGCGGACGGGGTCGTCGCCGCAGGCAACGACCAGCGACGGCTTGCCGCCGCCGGCCGCCCAGCCGTAAGGCCGGAGCAGCGCTTCGATCATCGCTTTCACTTCGGCAGAAGCCCCGAGCACGCACAGCGTACCGCCGCTCAAAGATGTCATCGTGCCCGCCCTGCCTTTCCGTCATTCTGTGCAAAAAACTCCCCCGGCAGGAGAGTTTTTGCAGTCGCCTCAATCAATGGTCTTGTCGATATTGAAACGGGTGATCTTTTTCGAAGTATTTTTCGGGAACTCCGTGTGGCGGATCTTGACGAGCCCGACGTTCTTGTAGGAGACCATGCGCTGGTTGAGCTTCTTGACCTCCGCCGTGAAGTACGCCTTGTCGTCCTCGATGCCCGCGAGTTTCAGTTCCTCTTCGTCCGGATAGATCTCCGCGACGATGACTTCCTTCTTCGGGTCGGAAATGCTCTCGCCGGCGTAGACGACGCATTCCGAAACGCCGCGGATGCGGGAGATCTCCGTCTCGATCTCCTCGGGGTAGACGTTCTTGCCGTTCGAGAAGATGATCAGGTTCTTGAGCCGGCCGGTGATATAGAGCCAGCCGTCCTCGTCGAGCCGGCCGTAGTCGCCGGTCTTGAAGAAGCCATCCTCCGTGAACGCGGCGGCGGTCGCCTCCTCGTCCTCGTAGTAGCCGAGCATGACGTTCGCGCCGCGGACGGCGATCTCGCCCTCCCCGTTATCGTCGGGATCGAGGATGCGGACTTCTTCGTCGACGATCGGGATGCCGACGGAGTCCTTCTTCTGGTATTCGTTGCGGTTGCAGGAGATGAGCGGCGCGCATTCCGTAATGCCGTAGCCGTTGAGGATCGTGATGCCGATCGCGTCGAAGAAGTCGATGATGTCCTGGTTGAGCGCGGCACCGCCGCAGATGATCATTTTGACCTCGCCGCCGAACGTGTCGAGCACGTCCTTGAAAATGGAGCGGCGGCGGTCGATGCCGACCTTGCGGAGCGACGCGGAGAGCTTGATGCCCTTGCGGAGCGTGTCCGCCTTGCCGGTCTTCTCGGCAGTCTGCCAGATGCGCTTGTAGAGCGTCTCGATGAACAGCGGCACGAGCACGAGGTGCGTCGGCTTCTGCTCTTTCAGCTCGGGCAGGAGGTATTTGAGGCCGGAGGACAGGTAGATCGTGCAGCCCTGCGCAAAGTGGCCGACGAAGATGATCGTCGAGCAGAACGTGTGGTGCGGCGGAAGGACGCACATCGTGCGGTCCGTGATCGCGAAATGGTACATGCCGTCGGTCATATCGAGGCAGATGTTGTTCGTGGAAAGCATGACGCCCTTGCCCTTGCCGGTCGTGCCGGAGGTAAAGACGATGGACGCGAGCGCGTCGGGGTCGATGTCGTAGGTGGCGTAGCTGTCGTCGCCCGCGGCGATCAGCGCGTTGCCCTCGTCAACGAGGTCGGCGTAGCGGACGGAGCCGGGCGTTTCCTCGTCGCCGAGCGTGATGAAGACGCAGTCGGGGAGCGCCGCCCGGACGGCTGCCATCTTCGATTCGATGCCGGCGGAGTAGATGACCGCGCTGCAGCCCGCCTTGGCGAACGTCGCCGCCATATCTTCGGCCGCCCATTCGCGGTCGATCGGGACGGAAATGTTGCCGGAAGACATCACGGCGTAATACGACAGGATCTGGCGGTAGGCGGCTTCGCTCGTGATGCCGATTTTGGCTCTGTGGCCGAAGCGGCGGATGAGCGCGGTACCGAGCGCGTGCGTGTCACGCTGCACCTCGGCAAAGGTGACGCTCGTCGTCTCGCTGTCGCGCGGGTTCTTCTTGAAAATATAGGCGATCCCGTCGGGTTTCCGTTCGGCGATGTTGTCCACCATCACGCGGAAATCGCGGAAAACGGTCGTTTCATATCGCGGATAGTTCGGGCCGATCTTTTTCATGCGCGTGTCCTCATGTTTCATGCTTGGATTTGTTATACTTTATATTGTTCCCAATAGTAAATAATAACGCATTGTTGATTGTAGCATAAAAAAGCCCCGTTGTCAATGCAGCGGGGCCGAACTTTTACGCTTTCTCTTCTTCGCGGTGCAAGTCTCCGGTGAGAAACAGGATCGCGCGCTCCGGCGCGTCCTTGCAGCCGTTCCACGGCTCGTTTTCGTAGCGGTAGTCGAACTTCTTGCAGAACCAGCTCACCTCGTCGCCGAGCGTCTCGATCGTTTCGTTCTCCTTCGCCGAGATCGCCTTGTAGAACGCGGCAAAGTCGCGTCCGGAGAGCCGTTCCTTCGCGGCGCGGAGGAACGCGACGTAGTGCGGCAGGCAGTACTGCTTCTGTCCGAGGCAGAGAGAACGGAACGCCTCTTCCTTTTCCCAGAGCAGCGCCGCCGTTTCGACCATCGCGCGGAACGTCGTCCCGATCCGACCGCAGAGGTAGCACGTCTCCGTGACCTCGCCGAGTTTTCTGACGGCGTCCTTCCCTGCCGCGCCCGGCATGAGCCCCGCGTCGGGCGAGCGTTTCAGCACCTCGTCCATGTGGCTTTCCAGCATCAGCGCCAGTGACAGCCGCTTGCCGTGGCCGAGCAGCCGCGCGAAATGGACGTCGCAGAAGCCGTACCGGTTCGTGTCGATCCGGACGTCGGGCTCCATCATCGCCGCGCCGAGGATGCGGTCGAGCTCCTGGTTTTCAAGCCGGTTGTGCAGCCGGCAGAACGGGCAGCTTGCCCCCTCGTCGCCGCGCACGCCCGCCTCAAACGCCTCGTGCACCGGGATCGTGTAGATCTGTTCCATGCGTTTATCCCCTCTTTTTTTCCTGCATCTGCTCTTATTTTAACAGAAAAATGCGTCATCGTCAACCGCCGGACTTGACACGGCCGTCTTTTCGCGCTATGATATAGAGGAGGAAATAGCACCACGGAGAGGAGGCGGCGTCATGGAAACGGACAGACAGTCTACCGTCTGCTTCACCGGACACCGGAGCATCCCCCCGGAGGAGCGTCCGGCGCTCATCGAGCGCACCGATCACACGCTCCGCGCGCTTGCCGCGCGCGGGTACCGCACGTTCATCTCCGGCGGCGCCATCGGTTTCGACCAGCTCGCGGCGTGCCGCGTCGTCATCCTCAGAAGTTACTATCCCGACGCGAAACTGATCCTCGCGCTTCCCTGCCGCAACCAGACCGAACGCTGGACGCGCGTCGAAGACCTCAAACTGTACAAATACCTGCTCGGCGCCGCCGATGACGTCGTCTACGTCAGCGACTGGTACGACGACGACTGTATGCGCCGGCGCAACCGGTACATGGTAGACCGTGCCTCGGTCTGCGTCGCCTACTGTACGAAGCCCCGCGGCGGTACCGCGATGACGCTCTCGATGGCACGGGAAAGTCACCTCGGCATCGTCAACATCGCCGGGGACGAGCCCTTCGCCGATCTCTTCCGCGGCTGACGCCGCACGTTTCACAACACCGAAAAGGAGCTGCCCATGAAGCAATCGCAAAAGCCATCCCTCTGGCAAACGAGGAACGAACTTCCTTCGCTGCCGCACGGCGCCGCCGCCGCGCTCATGATCCTCGTCGCCGCGCTCGCGGGCGTTTTTGCCGCGACCGAAACGACGGTCCTCGTGATGACGCTCGTCACGGCGATCTATGCGTCGCTCCTTCTTCTATACCGCTCGCCGCTCGTGCTCCTGCCCGTCCCGGCGGCGTACCTCATCGCGTTTTTCCTCTATAAGAGCCCGCTCACCGCGCTGCTCTCGCTCGCGTTCGCTCCGTGCGCCGCCGTGATCGCCGTCTCGGTGTTCCGGCGCCGCAAATGTTTCCGCACGACGATCACGCTGACGGCCGTTTCGCTCGCCGTCGCCGCCGGCTGCACGGCACTCATGCTGTACCTTTCTTTCGGCTCCGTTTCGGAGGGCATCACGGCGGTCTTCGCCGCGATCGATCAATCGCTTGCCGACACGTGGACGCTCATGATCACACAGCTCGGCGCAGCCAATGCTGCCGAATACGAAGAGGTCTGGCGCTCTGTCACCGCCAACTACAAGTTCATCCTTCCCGGCGCCGTCATCAGCACGGCGATGATCGCCTCGTGGGCCGCCTGCAAGCTGACGCACCGCATCCTCGTCTGGCTGCACGCGGACAAATCGTTCTTCCGGAAGAAATGGACGGTCATGGTGCCCGTCGCATGGGCGTACGCGTATATCATCGTCACGGTCTCGGTGCTCGTCGTGTCGCTCCTGCTCCTGACAAGTGACACCGAGTGGCCGCTCTACCTCATCACCAATCTGATCGCCGTTACCGAGCCGCCGCTCATCGCGATCGGCTTCCGCCGCTTCCGGCTGACGCTTCGCCGGCTGCGTCGCCGCGGCTTCATCTTCCCGTATATCCTCCTCGTCATCGGGCTGGTCGCCTTTGCGTGCTGCATGGGCGTCACGTTCCTGCCGTTCCTGCTCGCCTACACGGGCGCGATGTACGTGATCCGCCGCCACAAGGCAAAGAAACTCAAAAAGATGCTCGAAGAGAGCGGGCAGGCCCCGATCTGGACGGCACCCGCCGACTCCGGGGAAAAGCCGGACAATGGCGCACCGGATAACGGTGACAGCGGTGACACGACGGCGGAACAACAGCCGGACGCACCGGAAAACGATCCCGACGACGACTCCGACGACGGCGACTCCGAAAACTGAAACACAAAAACAAAGCGCTGATTTTCCCCATCTTCGCGGAAAGGAACACAGCTCTATGCAGAAAAAGAATGAAAAGATCAACTCGACGCCCGGTCTTCGCGGCATCCTTATCGCCGCAGGCGGAGCCGTCCTCGCGCTCGTGCTCTTCACGGTGCTCACCGTACTCTCGTGCCCTGCACTCCCGACGGGTATCATCCTGACCGTCGTCTATATCGCGGCAGTCGCCGTCTGGCTTTACCTCGCCGCACGGCGCAGCCGGAAGCAGACCGCCGAGGCCGGCTCGCTGAACCCCGTGCTCGGCAACATCATGCTCGACATGGTGCAAAAGCTCCCGGATCCCGTCTTCATCTGCGACGAGATCTCCGAGCGCATCATCTGGCACAACAAGGCGCTCTCCGCCCTCTCCGATTCCAAAAAGCTGCTCCACGGCATGACGGTCGGTTCCCTCGTCGGCAAGACCGCCGCACAGCTCATGAACGAGAGCGACGATACACGCACCGTCGCCGTCGCCGGGCGCTTCTTCCGCACGAAGGGCTACCGCATCCACTCGGCGGAACGCACGTTCCTGCTTCTGATCCTCGATGAAGTCACCGAGCTCGAAGAGCTCCGCTCCCATATCGACAACCGCAACCTCGTCGTCGGCTACGTCATGATCGACAACGTGGACGAAATGCTCCAGTACGAGCAGGAACGCTACCGCTCCGTCGCTTCCAAGATCGACACGATCCTCCGCGACTGGGCAGCGGACGCCGCCGGCATCCTCAAAGAATACGAAAGAGACCGCTACCTCTTCCTCATGACGCGCGAGAACTTCCGCCGCTTCACGGCGGATAAATTCGGCGTGCTCGATACGATCCGCGACATCCACTTCGGCGACGCCAGCCAGCCCGTCACGATCTCCGTCGGCTTTGCCGACGTCACCGGCTCCTATACCGAAAAAGAAAAAGCCGCGCAGGCGGCTCTCGATACCGCGCTCCAGCGCGGCGGCGACCAGATCGTCGTCAAGGGCGACGGCGAACTCGAATTCTACGGCGGCCGGACGAAGACCGTCCAGAAGCGGACGCGCGTCCGTTCCCGCGTCGTCGCCACCGAGCTCGTCGCCATGATCTCCCGTGCCTCCGGCGTCCTCATCATGGGACACCGCTTCGCGGACTTCGACGCCTTCGGCTCCGCCGTCGGCCTCGCACGCATCTGTATGTTCTGCGGCGTGGACGTCCACGTCATCGTGAACAAGAACGACCCGAACCTCCGCGGCTGCCTCGAAATGCTCGAGGATGAGCCCGCCTACCGCGGCGTCTTTGTCGACAGCGAGACGGGACTCGACCTCGTCCGCACCGACACGCTTCTGATCATCACCGACGTCAACAACCCGAAGACGTACGAGTGTCCCGAACTCGCCGAGAACTGCGACCGCATCGTCATCATCGACCACCACCGCAAGTCCTCCGAGTTCCCGCGCGAGCCCGTCCTATCCTATATCGAGCCGTCGGCGGCCGCCGCCTCCGAGCTCGTCTCCGAAATGCTCGAGCAGATCCTGCCCGACGAGGACCTTCTCCCCGCCGAAGCCAACCTCCTGCTCGCCGGCATCCTCCTCGATACCAAGCAGTTCTCGAAGAACACCGGCACCCGGACGTTCTCCGCGGCGCTCTATCTCCGCGACAGAGGCGCCGATCCCGCGGCGGCACAGGAGCTCTTCCGCACCGAGCTCGACGACTTCCTCCGTGAAGCGAAATTCCACTCCGACGTTGAGATCTACCGCGAGGCGGTGGCGATCGCCGTCGCTCCCGACGGTGGCGACGCGGCAGACCGCGTCGCCGCGGCAAAAGCCGCCGATCGCCTGCTCTCCGTGACGGGCGTCGAAGCATCCTTCGCCATCATCCGGATCGGCGACAAGATCCACGTCTCCGCACGCTCCGCCGGCAAGATCAACGTCCAGCTCATTCTGGAATCCTGCGGCGGCGGCGGTCACTTCGACTCTGCCGGCGCACAGCTCGAAACTTCCGACACCGCCTCTGCCGTCCGCACGCTCAAACGCGCGATCGACGAATTCATCGACGGCACAGCCGACTGAAACTGAAAAATCATTTCCCGAAAGGACATACCCACATGAAAGTCGTACTTCTCACTGACGTCAAAGGTCAGGGCAAAAAAGATCAGATCATCGACGTATCCGACGGATACGCACGTAATTTTCTCCTGCCGCGCAAGCTCGCCGCCGTCGCCGACGCCGCGGCGCTGAACGACGCGAAGAACAAGGAAGCCGCGCGCCTGCACAAGATCGAAGTCGAAAAGGCCGCCGCAAACGAAGCGAAAGCCAAACTCGAAGGTGTCCTCGTGAAACTCCGCGGCACCGCCGGTGCCGACGGCCGCCTCTACGGCTCGTTCGGCTCGAAGGACATCGCCGAGGCGCTGAAAGAGCAGACCGGCATCGAGATCGACCGCCGCAAGATCGTCGTGGACGCGCCGATCAAGGCATACGGCACCTACCAGTTCGACGTCAAGCTCTACCCGGAGATCACCGGAAAAGTCAACGTGCTCGTCGCGGAATAAGCGGCGGCGCGGGGATCCTCTACTCTGACAGAAACAGGAGATTTTCCCGTTATGAATGAAGAACTGACACGCAGAATGCCCTTCTCGCTCGAGGCGGAGCAGTCTGTGCTCGGCGCGATCCTCATCAACCCCGAGTGCTTCAACGACCTTGCCGGGCTTCTCACCGTCGAGGACTTCCAGCTCGAGGAGCATCGCGACATCTATAACGTGATGCAGTCGATGTACCTGAAAAGCAGGGAGATCGACGTCGTCACGCTGATCGACGAGCTCGTCAAAAACGGTACCTGCGACGAGGCGGGCGGCAAGGAGTACATCCGGCTCATCGCCGAACTCGTCCCCTCCTCCGCGAACGTCAAGGACTACGCGAACATCGTCCGCGAGAAGGCCCTGCTCCGCTCGCTCATCACGACCTGCGGCGAGATCACCGAGGACGCTTTCAGCGAGCAGGACGACGCCGACCGGCAGCTCGAACTCGCCGAGGCAAAGATCTTCGCGATCGCGGAAAAGCGCGAGAACAAGGGCTTCACGCATATCAAGGACGCCCTCGTCGGCGTCTACCAGCACCTGCAGGACGTGAAGAACGATCCCATCGGCTCAATGGGCGTCCCGACCGGCTTCTCCGGTCTTGACCGCGTGCTCGTCGGCCTCGGCAAATCCGACCTCGTGCTCGTCGGCGCGCGCCCCGGCATGGGCAAAACGAGTTTTGCCCTCAACATCGCGACGAACGTCGCCCGCTCGACGAAAAAGACCGTCTGCATCTTCTCGCTCGAGATGTCCACGGAACAGCTCATCACCCGTATGCTCGCGAGCGAGGCGCTCGTGGACAGCTATAAGCTCCGCTCCGGCGACCTCCCCGACGAGGACTGGACGAAACTCGCGCACGCCGCATCGTCCCTCTCCGGAACGGATATTCTGATCGACGATACGTCCGGCATCACGGTGTCCGGCATGAAATCGAAACTCCGCCGCGTCAAGAATCTCGGGCTCGTCGTCATCGACTACCTGCAGCTCATGCAGAGTGAGCGCCGCATCGACAACCGCGTGCAGGAAGTTGCCGATATCTCCCG
Organism: Clostridia bacterium; assembly: GCA_024404475.1. Taxonomy (GTDB): domain Bacteria; phylum Bacillota; class Clostridia; order Oscillospirales; family CAG-272; genus JAKSPV01. Next base: position 12,368 of record JAKSPV010000007.1, read on the forward strand.
CAGCATGAAGCTCCTTGCGAAAGAGCTGATGGTGCCGGTCATCTGCTGTGCACAGCTCTCCCGCGGACCCGAATCCCGCAACGACAAGCGCCCGATGCTGTCTGATCTCCGCGACTCTGGCGCGATCGAACAGGACGCCGATATGGTCCTGTTTCTGTACCGTGACGAATACTACAACACCGAATCGGAGAAATCCGCCGAGGTCATCGTGGCGAAGAACCGTCACGGCTCGCTCGGCAACGTGAAAATGGGCTGGCTCGGCCAGTACACGAAATTCACGACGCTCGAGGTCGGCCCCGAGGGTTGACGAAACAAAAAAGAAAAGCCGGACCTTTCGGTCCGGCTTTTTCTGTCTTATTTTGCAAAGTCGTCCTCGTTCAGGAACTCGGAGATCTGAACCTGACGGTGCTCGCGCATCGAGATGTTGGACGCGATGCCGATCGCAATGGAGTACGCGCCGGCTCTCGTGTCGGCGAGCTGATGCAGCGGATCGGGCGTGCCCGCAGGTGCGCGGAAGATCATCGCACGCATGACGGGGTCGGAGCCGCCGTGCCCGCCGAGGTTGTCCTTCGACAGGTGGCTCATGCCGGTCATCGTCTGCGTCGTCATCGAGCCCTCTTTGAACTTGTAGGTGATGAGCTCGTTCATGCGGTTGTAGATCTTGATGTCCTTGATCGGGTCATCTTCATGATAACCGGATTCGAGGCGGGACAGCTCCATGCGGCCCTTCGTGCCGTTGAAGACGATCTTCATGCCCTCTGTCGGGCTGTGCGCGGTCAGCGAGTAGGAGGCAACGCAGCCCTTCTTGTACTTGACGCTGACGGAGACGCTGTCTTCGATGTCGATGCGGTCGCCGAAGACGCACTGATCGCGGATGTAATGGTCGCCGTCGTCCTCGGTCTCGGCGTACATGGTCTTGTAGAAGGGATCAGCCGCCATGTCGAAGTAGAATTCGCACTCGTTTGCGTACGGGCAGCCGGTGCAGCGGACGGAGCGATGCTCGCGGTGCGGGCCGTAGAAGCGCTGCGTGCCGAAGGCGTTGACGGCCTCGGGCTCGTCGTCGAGCCACCAGTTCATAAGGTCGAAGTGGTGGGTGGACTTATGGATGAGGAGCGAGCCGGAGTTCTTGCGCTCGGCGTGCCAGCGGCGGAAGTAGTCGGCGCCGTGGGAGGTATCGAGCAGCCATTCGTAGTGGATGGAGAGGACGTCGCCGATGATGCCGCTCTGGAGGATCTCCTTGACGCGGATGTACAGCGGCATGAAGCGGAGGTTGAAGGTGACGCGGACGCGGTGGCCGGTGCGCTTCTCTGCTTCGAGGATCTTGGCGAGCATTTTCTCGTCGGTAGTCAGCGGCTTCTCGGAGATGACGTCGTAGCCCTTATCGAGAGCACGGACGATATATTCGCAGTGCATGCAGTCTCTCGTCGTGACAACGACGACGTCCGGCTTCACGGTATCGAGCATCGTGTCGAAATCGTCAAACACGGGCGTGTCGGGCTGATTTGCCAGCGTGACGGCGGCGTGCGCGCGCTTCTTGTTGATGTCGTAAACGCCGCAAAGTTCAACGCAATCTTTCAGTTCGCTGGTCATCGGCATGAGGTACGCCTGCGTGCCGCGATGGCCGGTACCGACCAATACAACTCTTTTCATGATGTTGCTCCTTATGAAAACAAATTTCATTTTGATTTTCCGGGCAATCTTGTCCAAATACCATTATACAATATTCTCGCGGGTTTTGCAATGCCGCCGGACGATTTTTCGCCCGGATTTAGGCGAAAAAGAAATGTTTCTTCCGCGCCGCGGTCATTGACTTCCCCGGGGCAATCGGATATAATAAAGGAAGATTGATCGGAACACGCGCACGGAGGACTATTTCATGATCATTCACGGTTTTCAGAAAATGACGCTTCTGGACTACCCGTCCAAGGTCGCCTGCACCGTCTTTACCGCGGGCTGCAATTTCCGCTGCCCGTTCTGTCATAACGCCCCGCTCGTCACGCGCCTCAAAGCCGAGGACGCCTTCACCGAGGAAGAGATCCTTTCCTATCTTGGAAAGCGCCGCGGGCTTCTCGACGGCGTCTGCGTCACCGGCGGCGAGCCGCTCTTGCAGGACGATTTTCTCGCGTTCGCCGCGAAAGTGAAAGCGATGGGCTACTCGCTGAAGCTCGACACCAACGGCAGTTTCCCCGACAAACTCCGCGAGGCGCTCGCCTCCGGGCTCGTCGATTACGTCGCCATGGACGTCAAGAACGCGCCGGAAAAGTACGTCGGGACGATCGGGAAGGACGGCTTCCTTGACGCGGTCGGAGAAAGCATCGCCCTGCTCAAAGCCGGCACGGTCGATTACGAGTTCCGCACGACAGTCTGCCGGGAAATGCACACGCCGGACGATATCGAGGCGATCGGCAAATGGATCGCCGGCGCCCCGCGGTACTTCATCCAGGGCTTCGTCGATTCAAACGACCTCGTCGGCACCGAAACGCTGACGGCACCGGAGAGAGAAACGCTTGACGAGATGCTCCGCCGCGCGCAGAAATACGTTCCGAACGCTTCTCTCCGGGGAATTGAATAATTTTTTTGAAAAAACCACAATATATTGTGGTTTTTCTATTGCAAAACCACAAAATGTATGATATACTACTCTCGCTCGGTAATCATTTTCAATCAAAATACAGTTTAACAAAGGAGTTTTGGCACCATGTACAGCGTACTGAAGCGAGACGGCTCAAAGGCAGATTTCAACCTTAATAAGATCAAAGACGCCATCACCAAGGCGTTTGATGCCTGCGGCAGAGAATACCACACGGACGGCATTGACTTCATCGTTCTGAAGGTCATGGCCGATTTCGAGACCAAGATCAAGGACGGATTCGTCTCCGTCGAAACCATTCAGGACAGCGTCGAATCCGTGCTCGGCAAAGCCGGCTACGATGACGTTGCCAAGGCGTATATTATTTACCGCCGTCAGCACCAGAGTCTGCGTAACGTCAGCGGCACGCTGCTCGACTATAAGAAGATCGTTGACAACTACCTGAAGATCAACGACTGGCGCGTCAAAGAGAACTCGACCGTTTCGTACTCCGTCGGCGGTCTGATCCTCTCGAACTCCGGCGCGATCACCGCGAACTACTGGCTGTCGGAAGTCTACGACGACGAGATCGGCAACGCACACCGCAACGCCGACATCCACCTGCACGACCTCTCCATGCTGACCGGTTACTGCGCGGGCTGGTCGCTGAAGCAGCTCATCCAGGACGGCCTCGGCGGCGTCGAAGGCAAGATCACCTCCGCCCCCGCGTCCCACCTCTCCACGCTCTGCAACCAGATGGTCAACTTCCTCGGCATCATGCAGAACGAATGGGCCGGCGCACAGGCGTTCTCCTCTTTCGACACCTACCTTGCTCCGTTCGTCAAGATCGACAACCTGTCCTACAAGGACGTCAAGCAGTGCATCCAGTCGTTCATCTACGGCGTCAACACGCCGTCCCGCTGGGGCACGCAGGCACCGTTCACGAACATCACCCTTGACTGGACCGTTCCGAACGACCTCGCCGAGCTGAACTGCATCATCGGCGGCAAGGAAGTCGACTTCAAGTACAAAGACTGCCAGAAGGAAATGGATCTCGTCAACAAGGCGTTCATCGAGATCATGATCGAGGGCGACGCCAACGGCCGCGGCTTCCAGTATCCGATCCCGACGTACTCCATCACCCGTAACTTCGACTGGAGCGAGACCGAGAACAACAAGCTCCTCTTCGAGATGACCTCGAAATACGGCACGCCGTACTTCTCGAACTACATCAACTCCGACATGGAGCCGAGCGACGTCCGTTCGATGTGCTGCCGTCTCCGTCTCGACCTCCGCGAACTCCGCAAGAAATCCGGCGGCTTCTTCGGTTCCGGCGAATCCACCGGTTCCGTCGGCGTCGTCACGATCAACATGCCGCGTATCGGCTACCTCGCCAAGGACGAGGCGGACTTCTACGCACGGCTCGATCACCTCATGGACATCGCCGCAAGATCGCTGAAGATCAAGCGCAATGTCATCACGAACCTGCTCAACAACGGTCTGTATCCGTACACGAAGCGCTACCTCGGCACGTTCGCCAACCACTTCTCCACGATCGGCCTCGTCGGCATGAACGAAGCTTGCCTGAACGCGAAATGGATCGGCAAGGACCTCACCACGAAGGAAGCACAGCAGTTCACGAAGGACGTTCTGAACCACATGCGCGAGCGCCTCTCCGACTATCAGGAACTCTACGGCGACCTCTACAACCTCGAAGCAACGCCGGCAGAATCGACCTCGTTCCGCCTTGCCAAGCACGACCTCGAGAAGTATCCGGACATCATCACCGCCGCGAAGAAGCCGGGCGACACGCCGTACTACACGAACAGCTCGCATCTCCCCGTCGGCTACACCGATGACATCTTCTCCGCACTTGATATCCAGGACGATCTCCAGACGCTCTACACGTCCGGCACCGTCTTCCACGCGTTCCTCGGCGAGAAGCTGCCCGACTGGCAGGCCGCCGCAACGCTCGTGCGCAAGATCGCTGAGAACTACAAACTGCCGTACTACACGCTGTCCCCCACCTACTCCGTCTGTAAGAATCACGGTTACCTCTCCGGCGAGCAGAAGGTCTGCCCGAAGTGCGGCGAAGTCACCGAGGTTTACAGCCGCATCACCGGCTACTACCGCCCGATCAAAAACTGGAACGACGGCAAGTCCCAGGAATTCAAGGACCGCAAGGTCTACAACATCGGCACTTCCACGCTGACGCACACGGGTCCGAAGGAAGAAGACACCGCCGAGGCGACGAAACCCGTCTCCTCCGATGACGCCGTCTACCTCTTCGCGACCGCGACCTGCCCGAACTGCAAGATCGCCGCTTCCCTGCTCGATAAAGAGGGCATCGTCTACGAGAAGATCTACGCGAACGACGATCCCGAGGCAGCCCGCAAGTTCGGCATCCGCCAGGCGCCGACGCTCGTCGTCGTTGAGAACGGTGCAGTCCGCAAGTTCACCGGCGTTTCCGACATCAAAAAATATCTGAATATTTAAGGCAAGCCATCATGACGTATGATATCATCGTGGTCGGCGGCGGCCCTGCGGGGCTGACCGCCGCCATCTATGCGAGACGGGCGAACAAGTCCGTCCTCGTCATCGACAAGGGCGCGTTCGGCGGGCAGATCACCTTCTCCCCGAAGGTCGAGAACATCCCCGGTTTCAAGGCGCTCTCCGGCAACGAGTTTGCCGACCAGCTCGTCGATCAGGCGCTCTACCAGGGTGTCGAGTTCGAGTGCTGCGAGGTACTCGGCGTCTCGGACGGCAGCACCAAAACGGTCCGGACCGACTCCGGCGATTTCGAAGCAAAGGCCGTCATTCTGGCGACCGGCGCAAAGCACCGGCTGCTCGGTGTGCCGAACGAAGAAAACTTCATCGGCAGCGGCATCTCGTTCTGCGCGGTCTGCGACGGCGCGTTCTATAAGGATCAGGTCGTCGGCGTCGTCGGCGGCGGCAACTCCGCGCTCCAGGAGGCGCTCCTCCTCTCCGAGCTGGCGAAGAAGGTCTACGTGATCCAGAACTTCGATTACCTCACCGGCGAGAAAAAGCTCGCCGATCAGATCTACGCGAAGGAAAACGTCGAGGTGCTCCTCGGCACCGTCGTTTCCGAGATCCTCGGCAAGGATGAGTTTGCCGGCGCACGGCTCCAAAAGGTCGCGGACGGCACGCTCTCCGACCTCTCGCTCGACGGGCTTTTCGTGGCGATCGGCCTCGTACCGCAGAACGAAAACTTCCGCGATATCATCGACCTCGACGGCCGCGGCTATGCGGACACGGATGAAACGATGCTGACGCGGACGCCCGGTGTCTTCGTGGCAGGCGACTGCCGGCGGAAAAAGATCCGGCAGGTCACGACCGCCGTCTCGGACGGCGCCGTTGCCGCTCTCGCCGCCTGCGACTACATCGACAATCTGTAAAACAAAAAGGCAGTCCTGCGACTGCCTTTTTTCTTTTTGTTTTACGGGGCAACGTAGCGCCGGAAAGCGCGGCCGCTGACCGTCTCGCCCGCGGCGAGCGTGAGATCGTCGGCAAAGACGGGGTACGTCTTCCGCGACGGCACGATCTGCCATGCGCACCGCACGGGGCACGGGCGGCTCTCAAAGCCCGCCTCGAACGTGCAGACGGTGTTCCCCGCCGCATCGCGCATCTCATCGCGCTGCATGATCGGCGGCACGTCCGGATCAGCCCAGTATTCGCGCGTCAGGTAGATATACCTACCGGGGAATGCGTCACCGGACGTGTTGACCGGGCGGGAAAAATCGAACGTGTGCGTTTCCCCGTCCTCCGACGCCGCTGTGAACGGGCGCGTGCCGGGGATCGTCCGCCGGATGCCGCCGCCAAGGTCGCATTTTTCCTGGTACATCGTACCGAGGATCGCGTCAATCCGGAGCGGCTGCCGTGCCGTTATGGAGAAATCGACGGTCACCGTGCCGTCGTCCGCGACCGAATAGACATTCCGCACGCGGCAGAGCGTGCCGCACGTGACCGCCGTCTTCGGCGAGCGGAAACCCGGGTGCAGAATATCGTACTCCTCCGTGATCGAAGCCGTCCCGCGCTCTTTGTCGAAGTGTACCTCACAAAGCGTGTGGCGCACGGCACTCGTGAGATCTACTTCCTCCGCGATCTTTTCGGCGTGGATAACGGCGCCGCCCAGCGAAAGGTCGCCCGAAAGATCGCTGCGGAACGACCGCACGGTCAGTTCCGTGCCCGTCATCTCGCCGAGGAGCAGATACGTACCCGGGCGCTCGGCGGCAACGGAGCGTTCCCGCCGGATGATCTTCCAGAGATGCCCGGCGCCGTCCGTCCAGACGGTGTCCGGCTGCGCCGCGGCGAGCGCGCCGCCCTCCGCCCACAGTTTCGCCCGCACGAGGCAGGGATACCCGTGGTTGGCACCGACGTCGCCGCCGCCGATCATGAGCGGCGTCGCTTCATCGGTCGAATAGGCGAGCATCCGGTCGATGTGCCAGATGTCGCGCGCCTCGCGCCGGACAAGCCCGGCACAGAGGAAATCGACCGGCATGTTCCGGTCGTCCGGCTTCTGCTCCGGCAGGCATACGCCATGAAAGATCTGCGATAAATCGTACCGGTCTGAAAACCGCGTCCGGACGACGACCTTGTCTCCGTGAATACTGAGTTCCATTCCGTCACCTGCCGCGTTACGCTTCGTCAGACGGTTCCGTGAAAACGAACGTCAGGTGCGGGTTGTGCGCGGCAGCATCCAGAAAGAGCGCCCGCAGCCGCTCGGCGTAGTCGCCGATCTGTGCTTTCGAGGCGTCAAGCCCGTGGACGCGGATCTCGGCGCGGCGCCGGATCGACGTCAGAACGTCGTAGAGCGCGTCGAGGTTGCTGCCGTAATATTCGTATCCGAGAAAGACGTCACGCATCACCGCGTGCGCCTCACGCTTCGTCGTGAAGCCGGATGCGTCGATCATGAAAAGGCGTGTATCCACAGCGTGCCTCCGTCAGTCGGGGTTCCCGTAGAGGAGCTCGAACGATTCGTAATGGTCGTCTGTGTAGTAGATGAGCCCGTCGTTCGAGAAAACGATGCGCTTCGCGCCGCGGGACGACTTGCCGAGCGTGTCGATGTCGCACTCCGTGTAGGTCCGGCCGCTCTTCTTCGGGAGCAGGCCTTCGTTGTTGCCGAAGCGGTCGCCGCCGATGCACTTGCCCTTCGCGTACTTGTCAAGTCCGCCGCCGGTCCAGCCGAGCGCTTCCGCCTCGTCCTTCGTGATGAAGTTCGAGGGCAAATGGCCGTAGGTGTGGATGTAAAGGGCGACGTCTTCCTTCGACGTGTATACGCCGTCCTCGTCGATCACGTCGTCTTCGATATCGGTCGTTTCGGCGGGCGACGACGGCGAGAAGATGTTCTCAAAGAAGTCCGGGAAGAAATACTTGATGCCGACCAAGGCCGCAATAACGACGATGGCCAGTAAAATTGTTTTCCATGACAGTTTCGTGTTTTTCATGTTGTTTTCTCCGTTTCTGTTATATTACCATTCCACCGTGTCACCGTCATGCGCGGTATAGACCGGATAGGAAAATGAGCCGTTCATCGCGTCGATCGCGTCGAACTTGTCGAACGGATAGACGTGCTGGAACCAGAAAGACTTCGTGCGGCACGACGCCATGGCCGGCACAATGTCGCGCGGCCCGATGTGCGCCATTTCGCACGCGACGAGATCGAAGTCCTTTTCCGCAGCGACGGCGGGAAAATCGTGCCGCTCGAGGCCTGCCGAAAGGTCGCCCGTGAAGAGCAGCCGGCGGTTTTCGGCCTCGATCACGAGCGCATACGACGGCCGCGGCGGAAAATGCGACGTCGGGACGTACGAGACGCGGACGGTGCCGTCGTCAAAGACCGTTCCTCCGTCGGCGAGATGCAGCCGGAGACGGTCGTGACAGAACGGCCGCCCTTCGACGAGCGAAACGTAATCCGTCACGTTTTCGACGAGCGCTTTTTCCGTCAGATAAACATCCATGTCGCTGTGGTCGAAGTACCAGTTGCAAAGGTCGAGAAGATACGGAAGACCGCCGACGTGGTCGCCGTGCGCGTGTGTCGTGAAGACGGCGCGAAGCTGCTCCGGGCGCTTGCCGGCGCGGAGCAGCAGGTCGATCACCGGGGCGCCCGCGTCGATGAGATAGAGCCGGTCTCCCACCTCCAGCATCGCCGAGGAGCAAAAGCGGCACTCGGACGGCACGCCGTGGCTGCTGCCTAAAAACGTCAGTTTCATCTTTCCACTTCCTTTGTCGGTTCCAGTATACACCGCCGCACGGCCGCTTGTCAAGGAAAAACGTTCCTCCCCCGTCTTTCATTCCCTTGTAAATTTTCGGCCGGTCCGGCACACAATAAAGAGCAGAACCGACAAAGGAGCTGCTTTTATGAAACGATATTTTAATGGGAGACGCGCCGCAGGCGCCCTCCTCGCGCTCATTTTCTTCGCGGCGCTGGCCGCAGCGGTGTTTGCCGATGCCGCGCCGGAGGACGGCAGAACGATCGACATCGGCGTTTCGGTCACGTGGGATCACGGCACGGCGTCCCCTGATGACATGGTGACAGAGGCGACGTTCCTCCTCACGTCACGCGGCGTGACGGTCGCAACGCTGACGCTCCGCGAGGACGACCTCGACGGCGAGAGCGGCGCTTGGAGCGGCGCCTTCCGTAATGTCCCCGCCTACGACGAAAACGGCCGGCTGATCGCGTACACGGTAAAACACGACGAGATCGAAAACTACGACACGGAAGTGCTCGCCCAGCCGAAGATCCGCGGTTTTTCGGCATCGTTCTCGAACACCCGGAAGATCCTCATGCCCGGCGAGACGGCGTTCACCGATAAAATGATGGTCTGCGTTATCGGACAGACGTTCTACGTCTGGACGGCAGACGAACTCTTCGCGGAGGAAAAGGACGCCGTCATCGCGGCGGTCAACGCCTCGCGTCCCGGCGGCATCGCGTTCGAAATGACAAAGGCGAACTCGTATTTCTT
>JAKSPV010000070.1 GCA_024404475.1 Clostridia bacterium
CCGTAGACGCGGCCGGTCTTGCCGCGAACGAGCTCCGCCATGTCGCTGTTCTTTTTCTGCGGCATGATCGAAGAGCCGGTGGTGAAGTCGTCGGAGAGCGAGACGAAGCGGAATTCCCAGCTCGACCAGAGGATGATCTCCTCCGAGAAGCGGGAGAGGTGCATCATGAGGATCGAGAGGTCGCTGAGCAGTTCAAGTGCGAAGTCGCGGTCGGAAACACCGTCGATCGAGTTCAGCGAGACGCTGTCAAAGCCGAGTTCCTTTGCTTCGAAAGCGCGGTCGGTAGGATACGTTGTGCCGGCGAGGGCGCAGGAGCCGATCGGCGACTGATTCATGCGGCGCTTGCAGTCTGCAAGACGGTCAACGTCGCGCGAGAGCATCATGGCGTAGGTCATGAGGTGGTGGCCGAAGGTGATCGGCTGGGCGCGCTGGAGGTGCGTGTAGCCAGGCATGATCGCGTCGTAATACTTGTCCGCCTGGTCGGTGACGGCGCGGATGAGCGAGACGGTCTTCCCCGTCAGCGTTTCGATCGCGCCGCGGAGATAAAGCCGGAAGTCCAGGGCGACCTGATCGTTGCGGCTGCGTGCGGTATGCAGTTTTTTGCCGACGTCGCCGAGGCGTTCCGTCAGGACCTGCTCGACGAACATATGGATATCCTCGGCCGAATAGTCGATTGCGAGCGCGCCGCTCTCGAGGTCTTCGAGGATGCCGGCGAGGCCGTCCACCAGCTCGTCCGCCTCACGCTTCGTGATGATCCCACACTGACCGAGCATCATGGCATGCGCCATGCTGCCCTTGATATCCTCCCGGAACATCCGGTTGTCAAACGAGATCGAAGAATTGAAGTCGTCAGCGAGCTTGTTCGTGTCGCCGCTCGTCCTGCCTGCCCACATTTTTGCCATCTTTATCACCATTCCTCAAAATAAGCCGAGAGCCGCTTTGCCGAAAAAGCAAAGCGGCTTTGGTTTTTCAATTATTTTCTGCCGTCTACGAGCGCCTGTACCTTAATCGGGAGACCGTAGAGGTTGATGAAGCCCTCGGAGTCCTTCTGGTTGTAGTCGCTCTCGCCGAACGTGGCGATGGACTCGCTGTACAGCGAATAGTCGCTCCAGACGCCAGCCTTGATGATGTTGCCCTTATAAAGCTTCAGTTTGACCTTGCCGGTGACCTTCTCCTGCGTCTTATCGACGAAAGCGGAAAGCGCCTCGCGCAGAGGCGTGAACCACTGGCCGTTGTAGACGAGTTCGGCGAAGGTGATTGAGAGTTTCTGCTTCTCATGGAGCGTCAGCTTGTCGAGGCAGATGCTCTCGAGCGTCTCGTGCGCCTTATAAAGGATCGTGCCGCCGGGAGTCTCGTAGACGCCGCGGCATTTCATGCCGACGAGGCGGTTCTCGACGATGTCGATGATGCCGATGCCGTTCTTGCCGCCGAGTTCGTTGAGCTTCAGGATGATGTTCTTCGCGCTCATCTTCTCGCCGTCGATGGCGACCGGGACGCCTTTCTCGAAGTCGAGCGTGACGTAGGTCGGCTCGTCGGGAGCGGCGACGGGAGACACGCCCATTTCAAGGAAGCCGGGCTTCTCGTACATCGGCTCGTTGCCGGTGTCCTCGAGGTCGAGGCCCTCGTGGGAGAGGTGCCAGAGGTTCTTGTCTTTGGAGTAGTTCGTCGCGCGGTTGATCTTCAGCGGGACGTTATGCTTCTCGGCGTAGTCGATCTCCTCGTCGCGGGACTTGATGCTCCACTCGCGCCACGGTGCGATGATCGGCATGCTCGGAGCAAAATGCTTGATCGCCAGTTCGAAACGGACCTGGTCGTTGCCCTTGCCGGTGCAGCCGTGGCAGATCGCGTCGGCGCCCTCTTTGAGCGCGATCTCGACGAGACCCTTGGCGATGCAGGGACGGGCGTGGGAGGTACCGAGGAGGTAATCCTCGTAAACGGCGCCGGCCTTCATGGTCGGGATGATATATTCATCGACGTATTCATCTGTGAGGTCGAGGACGTACAGCTTCGACGCGCCGGTTTTGAGCGCCTTCTCTTCCAGTCCTTCGAGCTCGTCCGCCTGTCCGACGTTGCCGGAGACGGCGATGACTTCGCAGTTATTATAGTTCTCTTTCAGCCACGGGATGATGATCGACGTATCGAGACCGCCCGAGTAGGCCAGAACGACTTTTTTGATTTGTGATTTATCCATAATATTCACTCCTTTGGATATTTATGCAGAGATTATACATCCGTTTTCCACTTTTGTCAAGCGTTTTTCGAAAATAAACGCAAATAGCCGAAAAATTATTCTTTTGTGCGGCGGCGGATCAGCCGGACGATCAGGAAGACGGCTAGGACAAGCAAGGTGCCGATCACGGCGCCTCCGATGTCGATCCAGACGTCGGCGAGATCGGAGCCGCGGCCGGTGAACCGCTGGATCGTTTCATCCGAAAGCGCGGCGAGGACACCTGCCAGCGCAAAAAAGCCGGCGGTCTTTTTCCCGAGCAGCAGCGCCAAAAGGGTGAGCTCGGCGCCGAGGACGGCGAACTCCGTCATGTGCGCGAGTTTTCGGACGAGGAACAGCGTGACGTTTCCTTTTCCGACAAAGATCTCAAGCAGCGGCTTGATGAAATTCATGACAGACTCGCTCTCCGCGCGGGAATCCTCCTTGCCGATGAGTGACTGCGAGAAAATGAAGAGCAGCGTCAATCCGAGAAGTACGAGGACTGCGATGATCCATTTTTGGACTGTTTTCTTCGACATAGCGTCACTCCTTTTCCCGACGGGCAGTTTGTTTTTTCAGTATAGCACATCTTCCGCGGTTTGTAAACACCGGCGGAAAATCTTGGAGGTATTTTCCCCGCTTTTCCCTCTTTACGAAGGCGATATTCCTTGACAAAAAACGGGCTCTGTGTTATAGTAAAAATAGGCATTTTGTGACAGAAATACTGCCTTTGGAGGTTTACATGAACCAGAAAGTAAAAGAACTGCTTGCAGAGATGACACTCGAAGAAAAGGCGAAGCTGCTCACCGGCGGCGAAGCCGCGCTCTCCACGGCAGGCGTGCCGCGCCTCGGTATCAAGCCGAAGCACATGGCAGACGGCCCGAACGGCGAGAGAAACTATAACCCCGGCACCAACTCGACGACGCTGCCGTCCTGCTGCGCGACCGGCGCAACGTGGAACCCCGAAATGGCACGTCTCATGGGCGAGACGATCGCCAAGGACTGCATCCACCACGACATCCAGATGATCCTCGGTCCCGGTCTGAACATGAAGCGCAACTCGCTCTGCGGCCGGAACTTTGAATACTTCTCCGAAGATCCCGTGCTCACCGGCACGATGGCGGCGGCTTACGTCAACGGCTGCGAAGGCGCCGGCGTTGCCACCTCCGCGAAGCACTACGCCTGCAACTCGCAGGAGACCCGCCGTACCGAGACAAACGTTGAAATCGACGAACGCACCTTCCGCGAGATCTACACCCGCGCGTTCGAGATCATGTGCAAGAACTCGAAGCCGGGCAGCATCATGTGTGCCTACAACAAGATCGGCTCCATGTGGTGCTCCGAAAACAAGATGCTCCTGCACGACATGCCGCGTGACGAATGGGGCTACGAGGGCGTCATGGTCTCCGACTGGGGCGCCGTCCACGATCCGATCAAGGCGCTGAAAGCCGGTCTCGACCTTACGATGCCGCACAGCGACCTGACCGTTCCCGCCGTTCTAAAAGCCGTTAAGGAGGGCCGCCTCTCCGAGAAGACTGTCGATGAGTCCGCCGGACGCGTGCTCGAATTCCTCCTCCGCGAGGTCAAAGAGGACAAGGACTACGACCGCGAAGCGCAGCACGCAAACGCCTTGAAGATTGCCGAGGAAGCGATCTGCCTGCTCAAAAACGGCAACTTCCGCAACTCGACGAAGGAATGGCCGGTCTACTCCGACCACGCCGGCTGGTCGAACACGGACATCCCGCTGCTCCCGCTGACGCCCGACAAGGTAAAGAAGATCGCTGTCACCGGCGAATACGCCGTCATGCCGTACACGAACGGCCAGGGCTCCGCCGAGGTCAAGACCGAGCCGTCCTCCATCGACTCCCCGCTCGAATGCCTCCGCAAAAATCTCCCCGGCGTCCAGGTGGACTACTTCCCGTATCTTACCCGCAAGCAGCCGGATAACATGCTCTGGCACACGTTCTGCAAGGACATGCCCGACATCCAGACCTACGACGCCGTCATCGTCTTTACCGGCGTACAGCCGTCGCAGGACTCCGAGAACATCGACCGCTTCGACAACCACCTTGCCGGCTACATTGAGGACGTTCTCCGCAACGTGACCTACCACAATCCGAACGCGATCCTCGTGCTTTGCAGTGGCAGCTCCACGTTCCGCAGCGACAAGGCGGACGCCTGCACGTCGATCCTGCAGATGTGGCCGACCGGCGAAGCGTGCGGTCAGGCGATCGCAAACATTCTGACCGGCAAGGTCAACCCGAGCGGCAAGCTCTCCGAGACGTTCCCGACCGAAATGCGCCAGGATCTCGACCTCAACGGCGACGGACTCAAGATCGAGTACAACGAGAAATGGGCGATCGGCTACCGTTACTATGACCAGCACCCGGACAAGGTGTGGTTCCCCTTCGGTCACGGTCTCTCCTACACGACGTTCAAATACGCAAAGCCGAAGGCAACGAAAACGAAGAAGGGCTACAAGGTCTCCTTCGAACTCACGAACACCGGCAAGGTGGACGGCGCCGAAGTCGTGCAGCTCTACATAGGCGATCCGGTCTCGACCGTGACGAAGCCCGTCAAGGAACTGAAAAAGTTCACGAAGATCTTCCTCGCAGCCGGCGAGACGAAAAAAGTCACATTCGACCTCACCGCCGAAGACTTCGCGTACTACAACACGATGCTCCACGACTGGATCGTGGAATCCGGCCGGTACGACATCAGCATCGCCGCTTCCGCCCAGGATATACGCCTTACCCTCTCCGTCGATTACCAGAACCCCGATTGCTACACCATGCAGAAAATGCAGGAAGACATGATCGGCTGATTTACAAAGCAGAAAAGCCAAGTCCGGAAGGACTTGGCTTTTTTCATCCGAGATATTAAAAGTCGGGGACGCTTTTCAGCGTCCCCCTTTTTTTCTGCCGTCAGAACAGCTGGCCCGGGAGTTTCAGTTTCACCTTTTTGGGGAAACCTTTGTCGAACTCTTCCACGTCGGCGTCATCGACGTAGTAGCCGGCCGGCGTCTGATAGACACCGGTAACACCGTCGAGATAGCCGGGAATCAGTTCCTTACAGAGAAAGAACGACGCATCTGCGCCTTCCGGCAGATCGTGGTACCGTATGCCGAATTTCTCGGCATAATCGAAGCCGCTCTTGCCGTAAAAGCCGATGTTGCCCTCGAAGAGGACGGCGCCGAAACCCATTTCTGTCGCTTTTTCGAGCGAGTAGTCGAGAAGTTTCTTGCCGTAGCCGCGGCGCTTCAGGTCGTT
The DNA here is from genome assembly GCA_024404475.1 of Clostridia bacterium. Classification (GTDB taxonomy): domain Bacteria; phylum Bacillota; class Clostridia; order Oscillospirales; family CAG-272; genus JAKSPV01. The sequence goes on from JAKSPV010000070.1 coordinate 5,476, forward strand.
TGCGATGCAGATCGGCCCCATCATGAGAACGGGCACCGTGCTGCCGTCATCTGCGTCGATGACCGTCCGCATGAACATATTCTGTCCGATCAGCCGGCCGTCCTGCTCCATGACGAAGTCCAGTTCCCTGACAAACGCCGGATCGTTCCGCAAAACGTGGAGCACGTAGTGCTCGCTGCAGCCGGGACGGTAGACGTTCCAGAACGATTCTCTGACAAGGTTTTCGACCTCTCTCTGCTCTTCGCGCTTTTCTGGGCGAATGATATAGTCATTTGTATTCATTGTTTTTCCTCCTGAATTTTGTTGACTGCAAATGCCTGTCAGGCGGGAGGTTTCAGACGATTGTCTTCTAACCTCCCGGTCAGAAAACAATGTCCGTTGTGTTGTACTTTTTCAAAAAGCACTCTCCTGAAAAATTAAGAATTTATGGTCAGACCTCATGGTCGGATCATCGCGTTTTACAGCATGCTCTCGAGCATCGCGCTGCCTTTTTCGACGATCAGCTCGGCGACGCCGGGCTTGAAGCGGGAGGTAGCCGCCTCGTAGCCGCCCTCGGCGTAGTTCTCCGCCATCGGGAAGTAACCGTCGTTCGCGTTGACGAGGCAGCACGGCAGAATCATGTCGTAGCCCTTTGTCTCTTTGAGACCGATGCCGATGCCGACGAACGGCTCACCGGGAATACCGAACAGGCCGATCTTGCCGATGCGGATCGCGCTGAAGAGCATCTGGAAGTCATCCGGCGCGTCGCACAGTTCGAGTTTTCTTCTCGCCTCGCCGAGCTTCGTCGTCAGCATCATGCCCTTGTACGGCAATTCCGCGGAGCGGCCCGCCTTGTCCATCTCGTCGATGTAGCGTGCCTCGGGCATTTCGTCCGGCGTCGGCTTGTTCGCCGGGATCGGGAACTCTTCCTGACGGTAAGCGATGCTGTCCACGTCCACGTACTCGACCTTCTCGTATACGGAGAGGATCGCGCCCGCCATGACGTTGCCCATGTGGCGCGAATGCGCGTAGCCGCGCGTCACGTCGTCGAAGTCGTTGAACATCCCGTTGAGGTCGCCGCCGACCGGGTGGACGTTCACGTGGTTGATGTCGCCCTGCGCGCCGTTCAGGAAGATGCAGCGGCAACCCGGTACGGCACGCTCGAAGATGCGTCTCGTGAAGCCCGGCCAGTCCGCAGAAATCTGGTTGCCGCCGATGACGTCCGGGTGGTTGCCGAAGTTGGCAAGGACGATGTCGGAGCCGTCCTCGCGGGTGAAGCGGACGACGTTGACGACGTCGTCGATGACGCCGGCGCACTCGACGATGTCGGGATTATTGACACCGGGATTGGTCTTATAACTGCCATCCTTCATGAGATAGCGGCGGTTGAACGCAACCTTCTCGGCTTTCGAGAACGCGATGCCCATTTTGGAGGGCTTCAAATCGGCGATCGCCTCTTTGGTCACGTCCACAAATCTTGCGAGCATCGCGGTGATGTACTCGCGGTCGTTCTCTTTGAGACGCTCGTCCTCAAAGTCGAACAGCGGGCTCGTGTGGGTGTGCGTCGCGTGGATGAAGATGGCGTCGGGATCGGCGCCGGTGGCTTTGGTGATCTCCTCTTTGCAGCGATCGGTGTATGATCTTCCGAGGTGGAGATCATCAACGGAATAAATAAACGCCGTCTTGCCGTCCTTGCGGATGGCGAGGCAGGTGACTTCGAGCGGATCGAGGATCGTCTCGGCGTAGCGGAGCTCCATGTAGCCGGGGACAGTCACGCCGAGCGGCGGGGTGATATCGACTCTTGCGAAGCCGGTCTGAACGTCAAATTTCATAACGGTACCTTCTTTTTTGATGTTATTGTGGAAACCGGATTCAGTATAGCACAATTCCCGTGAAGATGCAATAGGAAACGCCCGTCCGCGACGAAAAAAGCCAAGCCGGGGGCTTGGCTGTGCTGTTGTCGAAAACGGTATTTACCCGCGCGGGACGATGACGACGCTCTGGCTGCCGAGGATCTCGTAGGCGCGTTCCACACGCGCTCTCGGGTATGCCGTCGCTTTTCGTCCGCGTGCCGGAGGCGTGAGCGGGTCGTTGAAATAATAGTACTGATCGTCGCAGCCGACGAGCAGAAGACAGTGCAGGCGGCTGTTATAGGTGACGGGCTTGCCCGTGACGGTCATCCAGGTACGGTAATACTCCGGCGCGCCGGCATCCTCCATGCCGACCGTCGCCCAGACGATGACGGGGATACCCTCGTCGATATACATCTGGCACAGCTCACCGAGCGACATGCCCGAATACGTCCAGACGGCATACTCCTTCGCCGGCACGATCCGCCGAAGCGCGCGGGCGATCACCGGCGCGTAGCAGCCCCAGCCGTATGGCGAGCGCGGATCGCCGAGGTAACAGGAATTCGGATTCTGGCCGAAGGCACCGGGGATCGGGA
>JAKSPV010000071.1 GCA_024404475.1 Clostridia bacterium
GCTCACGCTGCTCGTCGAGATCGGCGTCTTCGGACTTCTTGTTTTCCTCATCGTTTTGTTCCTGTTTATGCAGTCGCAGAACAGATTCCGCTCCGAGACGAGGCGGCTCGCGTCTTTCTCGGATGAACCCGGGACGGACGCGTTCGCACACTTGCGTGACGCCTCGTCTGCGCTCGGTGCCGGCATCTTCGGTTCGCTGGGCTTCGGACTGTTCGATCACGCGTGGTATAATTACCGTGTTTATCTCATGTTCTGGCTCATTCTCGGGCTCGCCTCGGCGACCGCCCGGACGGGAAGAGCCGCCATGGCACGCCGGCGGGAAGCCGATCTCCCGGCGGAAAACACAACCCGCTCCGCCGCAGTCGATTTCACGACTGCCCCGGGCGGCGATCAGGAAAGGATGTGAACGGCATGGCCGAGAAAAAAACACGCTTCAACTGGTTTGACGTCCTCTGTATCGTGATCTTCGTCCTTGCCGTTGTGGCAACGGTATGGGCGCTCAACTGGCGTGACAGCGGCCGCGAAGCGGTGACGGAAACGCCCGTGACGCTCCGCTGCGTCGTGAAAGTCGAAGGACTCCGCGACGGCCTCGAAGACGGCCTTGCACGTGGGGATGCGGGCTACCTTGTCGCCGACAGCGGCATGGTCTATCCGTTCGGTACCGTCGTCGGCATCCAGACGGAAAGCAGTTCTTTTGTCAGTACGACGGTCACGAAGACGATGACCGACGAGAACGGTCAGCCGTACGAGGCGCTCGTGCGGAGCGACCTTTCCGGCAGAAACGACGTTTCCGTGACGTTCGAGGTCGGGGCGACGCTTGCCGAGGACGGACGCTATTACGTGGACGGCTGCCTCGTGGCGGTCGGCACCTACATGAAGCTGATGACGCCGCACCTCTGGTGCGAGGGCTACTGCATCAGTGTGTCGGAAGCGAACTGAGGAGGTGCGGAAGATGAAAAAAACGAACACCCGCCGCATCGGAGCGCTCGGCTGGACGCTGATCCTCGCCGCGGTACTGCTTGTTTTCGGCGCCGCGTGGCGGCTCAATATTTTGTCGTATTTCGTCCCGAAAGCGGCTCCGGAACTGTCCGAGTACCGCGTTTCGTTCCGTGTCGCGGACATCAGCGCGACGAGCGCCGATTACTTCGCTGACGGTACCTCGTTCTCGATCGTCGGCAGCGGCGAGCCCTTCGGCACGGTCAGCGGCAGCGTCGCCGTGACGCCCGCGGAGCATTACGTCGAGATGCCGGACGGCACCTGCTCGCTTGTGTACGATTCCGGCGACCGTATCGATGTCACCGGCACGTTCCTCGTCAAGGCGTGCGTCAGCGAGGACAAGGGGCTCGTCATGCTGAACGGCACGAAATACCTCGCGCCGAACCAGTCGATCACGCTCTATTCCGACGTGTACGAGGTCACGATCCTCGTCACCGCGGTGCAGGAGTAAAAACACCGGGACGATAAGAGCCGCTTCCTGCCTGATACAATAACGATATAAAAAAACTACCTGCCGAAAAATACGATCACTCGTTTTCGGCAGGTAGTTTTTATTACTCAATCAGCATAGAAGTATTCTGCGTCAGCGCTGAATATTTCCTGCGTTTCTCCACCGTCAGGCGTGTATGAAATGATCACCTTACCGGCACGGAGCGTCGCGCCGAAAGTGTTTACCACTTTCACCTCGTCTTTGTGGTGCTGGTTCTGATAGATTTCTCCGTCGTAGAAGGTTTGGATCTCAAAGGTCCCGGCAGATTCTTTCTCATACTCGATACGGAACGTGTTTACAATGGAGTTTTCCTGGGGAGAGCCCTTCGATCCATAGTAAACCATCTCGATCGTACCTTTGTCGGCGGCTTCGTCAGTCAACCGGACCACGATGGAGTAAATACCGACTTCGTCAGCGCCTCCGTTGATTTTGGCGATCACGCTGCTCTGCGGCTCGGGCGGCGTTACGGACGGCTCCGTTGTGTTTTCCGCCGAAGAAACAGGATCGGCGGGACCGTTCTCCGTCTCGGCGCCGGTCTGGGTCGGATCATTTGACGGATCATCGTCGCATGCGACCAATAAAAACATACATATGACGGCTACTGTCAGGGCTGCTGTTTTAAGCAATTTTTGTTTAAACATAGAGTCCTCCTGCGTTCATGCGTTTTTTTAGGAACGGTTTTCTGCCTTGGAAATATTGATGAACGACACCCGTCTGTGCCTTTGCCGGCGGGTGTTTTTTACGTTTCCTCTCCCAGTTCAAGCTGCGTCGCGGGCTTCGGACGGTAGGGCAGACCGAGATGCTCGTAGGCGAGCCGCGTCGCGCATCTGCCGCGCGGCGTCCGGCTCAGAAATCCGATCTGCATGAGATACGGCTCGTACACGTCCTCGAGCGTGACGGCTTCCTCACCGACCGTCGCCGCGAGTGTTTCGAGGCCCACGGGGCCGCCGTCGTAGAAGTCGATGATGGTGCGGAGCATCCGCCGGTCGGTGTTGTCAAGCCCGAGCTCGTCGATCTCGAGCATCGAAAGTGCCTGTTGTGCGATGGCAAGCGTGATCTCGCCGTCGCCGCGCACCTCCGCAAAGTCGCGTACGCGTTTGAGGAGCCGGTTGGCGATACGCGGCGTGCCGCGGCTGCGGGACGCGATCTCGAGCGCGCCGTCGTCGTCGATCTTAACGCCGAGGATGCCGGCGGAACGGCGGACGATCGTCGCGAGCTCGTCCGGCGTGTAGAGTTCGAGCCGGAGCAGAACGCCGAAACGGTCGCGCAGCGGCGTCGTGAGCTGGCCGGCACGCGTCGTTGCGCCGATCAGCGTGAAGTGCGGCAGCGGCAGCCGGATGCTGCGCGCCGCCGGGCCTTTGCCGATGATGATGTCGAGCGAAAAGTCCTCCATCGCGGGGTAAAGAATCTCCTCGACCTGCCGCGAGAGCCGGTGGATCTCGTCGATAAAGAGCACGTCGCCCTCGGCGAGGTTGGAGAGCAGCGCCGCGAGGTCGCCCTGCTTCTCGATCGCGGGGCCGGACGTCACGCGGAAGTTGACGCCCATCTCGTTCGCGATGATCGCGGAGAGCGTCGTTTTGCCGAGCCCGGGAGGGCCGTACAGGAGCACGTGATCGAGGCAGTCTCCGCGCTTTTTCGCCGCGGCGATGTAGATCGAGAGGACTTCCTTGGCCTTCTCCTGCCCGATGTATTCGTCCATGCTCGTCGGACGGAGCGAGTTTTCGTTGTCGGCGTCCTCGCTGGGATTGTAGTCTGCGGAGGCGATGCGGTTTTCAAAATCGAATTCGTCCATATCCATATTCGTCTCCTCCTTATGCCTTGATCAGCGCACCGAGCGCACGGCGGATGATCGTTTCGACGTCGGCGGAAAGGTCGGCGTCTTTCAGTACGGAAGCGACCTCCTGCCGCGAGTAACCGAGCACGAGCAGGGCTTCCTGTGCGTCGGAGAGTTTCGAGCGGTCGCCGGATGCGGCCGGCTTTGCGCCGCTCTTCGCGGGGAAGACGTCACCGGCGGATGCGGCAGGGTACGCCTTTGCCATTTTTTCTTTCAGTTCGAGGACGACGCGTGCCGCGGTCTTTGCGCCGACGCCCGGCGCGCGGGAGATCGACTTGACATCCTCCGCCGAGATCGCGAGCGCGAGCTTTTCCGGCGTGAAGAGCGACAGAATCGACATCGCGGCCTTCGGACCGACGCCGGATACGGTGATGAGCAGCTTGAAGCAGTCAAGCTCCGCGGGCGTGGCGAAGCCGAACAGTTCTACGGCGTCCTCGCGTACCGCCATATAGGTGAACACGCGCACCTGGTCGCCGGAGTAACTGCCGTCCGGCTTCGGCGCGGGCAGGGCGGCGATCGTGTTCGCCGTGACGGTGAGGGCGTAGCCGACACCGCAGCAGTCGATCACGACAGAGCCGGAAAGCGGGCTCGCGTAAATCAGTTCTCCCGTGAGACAGTAGATCATACGTTATCCTCCTCGCCGCCGGAGGTCTCCTCCGGGGCCGTTGTTTCTTTTTCATCGCATGCCGCCTTGCCGTCCGGACCGTCCGCCGGGGCTTCGTCCGCCCACGCGAGAACGGGCAGATCGCCCTCGCCTGCCTTGCGGCGGCGGAAGAAATCGACGGTGCAGAGCGCTGCGAAACCGAGCGTGCCGGCGATCGAGCAGGCACCGCCGATGACGAGGCAGTCGGGAACGTAGCGCAGCTCGAGTTCATGCTCGCCGGGCGTGAGGTCAAACGACACGAACGCGCTGAGTGCCTTTGTCGTTTCGATCTTCTCGCCGTCGGCGTACACCTTCCAGCCGCTGTCGTACGGCAGCGTCGTCAGGATCGCTTCGCGGCCCTCTTCGACGTTGATCGTTCCTTTGAAATACGTGCTCGTGTATTCGCTGATCTCGAACTGCGAGGACGAGCCGATCTCGCGGAGCTGCTCCGTACATGCCGCCTCGTCAAGATAGAAGAACAGGTCGGCGCCCGTGCGGAGGTAGAGATTTTTGTCCTGCAGAACAAGTTTTACTTTGATCTGTTCACCGACCTCAAAGCGGCCGATCGGGAAAACGTGGGTGGAATCGGAGCCGCCGGACATCCCGACGGACGCGCCGTTCACGTAGACCTTGCATTCGCGCGGGTAACCCGACGCCATGTAGAGGAAGAGTTCGTCCTCCGACGTCACCGTGATCTGATACGTGATGCTGCCCTCGGATGCGCCGTCCGAGATGGCGTACCCGCGGTGATCCACGACGTTCAGAAGCCGGAGTCCCTGGTTCGTCGTCGTATCGATGGTCGCCTTGTGGTAAGGCGCCGGCACCTCGGTGTCCCCGAGCATGGCGGCGAGCAGGGCGTTCGTCCGCTCGAACGGCGTCAGGTAGCTTTCAAAAACGGAGCGGGTGCCGGTGACCTCGCCGGTCACGGAATCGTAGATCGTCTCGTTCTCCTCGTCGAGGAGCCGCACATCCGGGCTGACGCCGAACGCGATCGAGAACGCATAGGGGTTCTCGTAGACGATCAGATCTTTCTTCTCATCTTCCTCGTTCGGGAACGTCTTGATCGCGACATAATCTGCGGGCATCGCCGTCTGGCGCTCCGCGATGACGTATTTGATGCCGGTCAGGGCGTCGAGCGCGATCGTCGAGCCGTTGTACTGCGACACGTGCGAGCGCGAGCGCATCCCCATGTTCCGGAGGAAGCCGATCGCCGAGGCGTTCAGCGTCGATGTCGAACCGGAAAGCCCGCGGATGCCGAGCGCCATGTTGTCGTTCGATTTGCGGTGCACGGTCTTCTCAAAACGGTAGAACGACGTGTCGTTTTCGAGAACGTAATCGACGGCGGGCTGGATGCGTTCCATGAACGTCACGTAGCCCGTGCGCCCGGAGAAGATCACGTCTTTGTCAAGCGCATAGAGATCATACGCGCCGGAGAATCCCATCTCCATGATGACGGCGAGCGCGAGAATGGTCGCGCCCGTGCGGTTGATCATCTCATCGCGGTGCGTGACGGCGCGGAGCAGGAGCACGTACAGAACGACGAACGCGAGCGACACCCAGACGCCGGGAAAATCCTGAAAGTTGGAAAGATCGAATTTCTGGAGCACGAACAGCACGAGCACCAGCGCCGCGCCGGTGACGGCCACGCGCCGGTAGCCAATCTCGCGGATGCGCTCCATTGCCTTGAACGCGAGAACGACGAAGAAGAAACAGAGCATGAACGCGTAGCGGAAATTCAGCCAGTTTGGATTCTGGAGACCGTGCCAGACGATATCCAGCGCCGGGATCGACATAGAGATGACGAAGACGGCGATGAACAGCACCGAAGCGACTTTTTCACGCGTCCTGATGTGCGGCGCGAAGAAATAGAGCGGCACGAGAAGCAGCGTCAGAGTGCCGGTGAAGAGCATCGGCAGCCCGTCGGGCCGCACGGTGTCGTACGAGCCGAAGAAGAGCTTGGCGGTGAGATCGAGGAAGTCGGCGTTCGCCTCGAAATCAAAGACCGTTTTCGAGAACGTCGATTTGCCGAACTGGAGCGACGTGTACGCCGGCAGGATGATGACCGCGGCGATCGCCAGCGCGAGAAGTCCGAGCGCCAGCATCCGGAGCGAGGAGCGGAGAAAGTGATGCTTCTCGCCGAGAAGATTGCGCTCCGCCTCGCTGCGGCTGAAATACGCGTAGAAGAAATACAGGATGACGTAGATGCACATCATGTATCCGATGTAGAAGTTCGACAGGATCGCCAGCGCGAGCGACACAACGAAAAGCTTGTATTTCTTTTCGCGGATGACGCTCTCGATGCCGAGCGTCACAAGCGGGAGCAGGATCAGGTTGTCGATCCACATCGTGTTGTGCTGCATGACGACGGCGTAGGTGCAGAGCGCGTACATGACGGAGAACATCACCGTCTCGGTGGGACGGCGCTCTCTCGTTTTGTCTATATAGATGCCGAACGTCAGACCGCACGAGCCCGTTTTGAGGAGGAACATCAGAAGCAGCGCTTCGGTGATATGCGCTTCGGGGAAGAGCAGAACGAGCCATGAGAACGGGCTCGCGAGATAGTACGCGAAGATGCCCATGAACTCGCCGCTGAGCGTGCGGGAGAACGTATAAACGAGTCCCTCGCCGCCGAGGACGGCGCGGCGGAGCCCCTGGAAGAAGTAAACATACTGTCCGTTGAGGTCAAGCACGAGGACGGAGCCCTCGCCGAACGGGAAGACACCGCGAACGGCGTAAAGGAACAACAGGAGCAGTGCCGGCACGAAGAAGCAGAGAAGCAAATAGCGCCGCGGCATAAGATACGCGGTCAGCCGCCCCCACGCCGAGCGTTTTTTGTTTTGTACGGGAAGCTCTGCCGTCGGCAGAGCGGGAGATTCAGTCATTTGGTTTTTCCTCCGAGATCGTGATGTTTTTCCGTATGGCGCGCTCGAGCTTCAGCCGGTCGAGCACCATGTCGCGCCCGCAGCCGCAGCAGACCACGCGCACGTCGCTGCCGACGCGCATGACGCGGAAGCGTTTCTCGCCGCACGGATGCGGTTTTTTCAGTTCGAGAATATCGTCCTGCCGGATGACCGGGATCGCCGCCATACAAACACCTCTTTTCCGAGATCATATACACTGACAGTATACCATAAATAGGAAGCATTGTAAACAGCCGATGAAAAAATGACGCGGAAAAAGGCGCTTTTCTTCCTCTTTGACGCGCCGCGGCGGAAAAAGTTCCCGATGCGAGAAAATTTCTCCGAATGCGGAAGAATGTTTGACTTGCGAAAAAAAATGTGGTATAATACGATGATAAAATGTGTGTACTGTGCCATGAGGAGGGAAGCGTATGATCATTCTCGGTATCGACCCCGGTATCGCCATCGTCGGCTGGGGCGTTCTCGAATACAATGCCGGACGCTTCCGTCCGATCGCCTACGACTCGATCCAGACGCCGTCAACGGATTCCACCGAGCAGCGGCT
>JAKSPV010000072.1 GCA_024404475.1 Clostridia bacterium
AGCAATGCGGTTACGAAGCGGATCTTTTTCATAGTGACCTCCAAAAATGCTAAATAAAATTGTTAAACAAAGATGCGACAAAGATCATTTCATCGACGCGCGAATCTTCGCAAAGTCGATCTCGAAATAATGGTAAGAAGACTCTACTTTAATAATGCAGTGCGCGACGTCGGACGGTGTTGAGTTGCCGCGGCTCGTACTGATAAAGAATGTGCCGGTCTGCCCGACAGCAGAAGCGCTGCCACCGAGATCCTCCAGAGCTGCAAGCTTTATGTCGAACTTACCGTCGGCAAACGTCAGCGACCACACCTCCACATCCGCGGACTCCTGGCAGGAACGGACAAGATAGAGGTTGCCTTCCGTATCCTCAAAGAAGCGGTGGCAGTAATCTGCGCCAAAATACAGATCCTCCAGCACTTTTGATCCCAGGCAAGCAAATTCGTTATTCGGATCAAAGACGTAGACTGTATTCCGAATGCCTATCGTACCGTTATCCTCCTGCGAGGAAAGCGCATACACAAGTCCGTCTCTCCGAGCCGTCAGAAGATCGCCTTCTCCGCTCGCCCAGTTCGGATACACACCGCGTTCCACATCGTAACGCGCGGGCTCGATCACGATGTTTTCGTATGCATTGGAATTTGCGGCATCAATGACATGGATGAGATGTCCCTCGTCCCACATGAAGTTGGCATCTTCCTTGCGAGAACGGAACTGCCTCATGGCGTCACCCACGGACATTCCCTCCAGGTTGCTCATCATATAGTCGTTCGGCCCAGACTGTTCACAGAGCACATAAAAGCCGCCCTTGCCGTCGCCGTAGCCGTATTCATAGCCGTAGCGGTCATGTTCTCTGAAAAACTGCGGGTTGCCCCACTCGCCCGTCGTGATATCAAATGTATTCCAGCAGAAATCTCCGTCGATACCGGCGCCGCCCGTCGTGGCAACAGCGTAAATCTTATTTGCGACGGGATCGATGAACGCAACAGAATAACCGAGGTCTTTCGCCTTCGGCTTCTTGCGGCCCATCGTGTGCGTGATCTCGCCGGATGCAACATCGTATTTCCACACGTTGAAGTCAACGCTGCCGAACGGGTTGGTGTAGCCGGAATAGACCCAGATGTTTTCCTCGGCGTCCGCCATGACGGTGATCGTCGTGCTCACGCCGTAAACGATATCAGAATAGAGTTTTTCTACCGTCTTGCCGTCGGGCAAAACGCGGATCAGCGACCAGTTATACGTCGAGCCCCAGTCGCCGGAACTGAAGGAGTCACCTGTCAGAACACCGATGTATGTACCGCTCGAAACATTGACAAGGCGCGTCTGGTTGTTGCCGTGCGCCCACGGGACGTTACCCGTCGTGGTGTCGGCAGCCGCGATCACGTCAAACGGCTCCGAAACAGCGGAAGCAACCGCACCGGTTCCGTCCTCTGCGGACGCGGCGGAAACGAGGACTACCGCACCGAGCATCAGAAGAGCAAAAAAAGCGGAAATGATGCGACGAAGTTTCATGAGGAACATCCTCCTTGTGAAAGATTATTTCGCCATATTCCGAATGACGGAGAAATCTGCGGTGACGTAGTGGTACGTGCCGCCGGATGCGATGATCATGTAGCAAATATCGGACGGGACGGAGTTCGCGCGGCTCGTGTTGTTGAAGAAGACGCTGATGCTCTTTCTGTTCTCGAGAGAGCCGGGGATCTTTTCGTCGGTTACGAGGCGGAACGAGATCTCGCCGTTCTCAAACGTGACACGCCAGAATTCCATGTAAGCGCCGCTGTCCTCGGTAACGATCATGAGGTAGATGTTGCCCTCCGCGTCCTGGAAGAAACGGTGGAGGTGATACATGGAGCCGTAGATAGACGGTGCCGCGGCGGAGGCGATCTTCTCGTAGCCGTTCGCCTTATCGTAAACGTAAAGCGTATTGAAGCTGCCGACCGCGCCGTTGTCTTCCGGCGCGCCGAGGACGAACGCGTAATCCGTGCCGCGCGGCTCGATGAGGTCGCAGCAGGAGTTCAGCCAGCAGGGGTAAACGCCTTTTTCCACGTCATAGACAGCCGGTTCGATCACATAGTTCGCATAAGCGGCGCCATCTGCATCCGGAATGTGGATCAGATGCCCTTCATCCCACATGAAATTGGCGTTTTCGTTGCGGGAACGGAACTTGGTCATCGCCTCCGAGACGCGAAGGTCGGGAATGTTCGACATGAAGTCGTAGTTAGCGCCGTAACGTTCGCAGACAACATAGAAGCCGCCGTTGTTGTCCGGGTAGCCGTACTCATACGCGTAGTGGTGATCCTCCTTGAAACTGTATGCAGTTCCCCACTGTTTCGTTTCGATATCGAATGCACACCAGGTGAAGTAACCGTAGCCGGAGGAAGCGCCGGTGGACATGATGCCGTAGATCTTACCGAGATCGGCATCCATCAGAGCGATCGAATAACCGAAGTTGTTGCCCTTCGGTTTCTTTCTGCCGAGGTACTTGTCGATCGTCCCCTCGCTGACGTCATAGTGCCAGACGTTGAAGTCGATGCTGCCCATATCGTTCGCCCAGCCGGAGTACAGCCAGATATCTTCGTCCTTGTCAGCCATGATCGTGACCGTCGTGCTCGTGCCGTAGACCATCTCGGTGTAGAGCAGTTCGGTCGTCTGGCCGTCAGGCGAGATATGGATGAGAGACATTTCGTAGGACGGGCCTGCGGGGCCTTCCTTGTGGTCGAGAATGTTATCTTTCGTCAGAACGCCGAGATACGTACCGCTCGAGACGTTGACGAGACGCGTCTGCTGGTTGCCGTGCATGGCGGGAACGTCACCGATATAGGTGCCCGCCGCGGCAATCACGTCAAAGGATTCCGAAAAAACGGAAGCGAAAGCCACGCTGCCGCCCTCATCCGCAGACGCGGAAAACACGAGCAGAGCCGACGCGGTCAAAAGCGCCAGAAGAAGACAAACGATCCGACGAATTTTCATAACACCCTCCGATTAACCATTTTGGAAATGGGCACAATACGCCCTTATAATTAGTCTAATGTTATCATATCATAATCATCAATTTTTTGCAAGAGAAATCCCGCTTTTTTGTGCGTTTTTTTTGCTGGCGGAAAAGTGCGGAAAAACTCCCCGTAAAGTGCAAAAAAAGAAAAAGCCACCGCGTTCAGCGGTGGCTTTCGTTATGGATCAGCTGTTATAGCCGAGAAGGAATGCTTTCTTATTCATTTCGACGAATTTCGGCGCTACGCTCTGCTCAATGGCGGCAAGCCATTTTTCCGTCGGAATGTCGAAGCAGCGGGAAAGACGCCCCATGAGGACGATGTTGACCGCCTTTGACGACCCCGCCTTTTCGGCGAGGGCAAGCGCGTTGATCGCGTCCACCTTGATGCCCTTGGCGGTCAGCTCGTCGAGGATATCTTCCGGATAAGCTGCCGCGCCGGTAATAACCGGCATCGGGTCGATCTGTTGCGTATTGACGACAATCGTGCCGCCCGCTTTCAGGCAGGAGGCATACCGCGCCGCCTCGAGTTTTTCAAACGAAACGATGAAATCTGCCTCGCCTTTCACAATGATAGGCGAGAAGACCTTGTCGCCGAAGCGGACGTACGTTTCGACGGAGCCGCCGCGCTGGCTCATGCCGTGGACTTCCGACACCTTGACGTCGTAGCCCTCGTTCAGGAGAAGACGACCGAGAAGTTTGCTGGCGAGAAGCGAGCCCTGCCCGCCGACGCCGACAATCATCAGACTGGTAACGGACATATCAGCGCACCTCGCTTTCCATAGCGTCGAACTTGCAGAGCTGACGGCAGACGTCGCAGCCGACGCACTGCGTGTGGTCGATCACGGCTTTGCCTTTCTTCATGCTGATCGCCGGGCAGCCGATCCGCATGCAGCTCTTGCAGCCGCGGCACTTGTCGGCGTTCACGTGAACGGGCGACTTCGGCTTCACATATTTCAGGAGCATACACGGCCGGCGGCTGATGATGACGGACGGCTCGTCTGCGGCAAGTTCCTCTTTAAGTGCTTTATCGCAGGCGTCGAGATCGTAAGGATCAACCACGCGGACGCGATTAATACCGACGGCATGGCAGAGCGTTTCGAGGTCGATCTTCCCTGCCGGGTCGCCCTTGATGTTGTAACCCGTCGTCGGGTTCTGCTGGTGACCGGTCATGCCGGTGATGGAGTTGTCGAGGATGATAACGGTCGAATTCGAGCCGTTGTACGCGATGTTGACGAGTCCCGTGATGCCGGAATGCATGAACGTGCTGTCACCGATAACGGCGACAGTCTTTCCTTCCGTTTCGGCGCCGCCGGCTTTATTGAAGCCGTGGATGCCGGAAACGGACGCACCCATGCAGAGAACGGAATCGACGGCGGAAAGCGGCGGCTGTGCGCCAAGCGTATAACAGCCGATATCGCCGAGCACGGTGACTTTATTCTTCGCAAGCACATAGTAGAGACCGCGGTGCGGGCATCCGGCGCACATGACGGGCGGACGCACGGGAATCGGCGTATCGGCGGCGACGGACGGTGCCTCCGGAATACCGAATGCACGGCGGACGGTCTCCTGTGTGTACTCACCGATCGGAGAGAAGAGCGACTTGCCCTCGACCTTGACGCCGATGGCGTTGCAGTGGTTTTCGATCACGCCGTCCAGCTCCTCGATCACGACGACGCGATCGACTTTGGCGGCAAAGTCGCGGATCAAATCAACAGGCAGCGGATTGACAAGGCCGAGTTTCAGAACGCTGACCGTGTCACCGAAGACCTCTTTGACGTACTGATAGGACGTGCCCGCGGTGATGATGCCGAGTTTCGTGCCGCCCATTTCCACACGGTTGAACGGGCAGTTCTCAGCGTATTCGGTGAGGCGCGCGGTGCGCTCCTCGACGACCGGGTGACGCTTCTTCGCGTTACCGGGCATCATGATGTATTTCGCGCCGTTCTTCTCGTAGGATTTGGCGGCGTCAGTCGTTCTGTCACCGGTATCGACGATGCTCTGCGAATGAGCGGTGCGCATACAGACGCGGAAGAGCACGGGCGTATCAAACGTCTCGGAGAGCGTGAATGCTTCCCTGGCGAAGCGGAGGCACTCGTCGGAATCGGACGGTTCAAGCATCGGTACCTTGGCGGCAACGGCGTAGTGGCGGGAATCCTGCTCGTTCTGCGAGGAGAACATACCGGGATCGTCCGCGACGCAGATCACGAGGCCGGCGTTGACGCCGGTATAGGACATCGTAAAGAGCGGGTCGGCGGCAACGTTCAGGCCGACATGCTTCATGCAGCAGGCGCTTCTGACGCCGCGGAGCGACGCACCGAATGCGACCTCCATGGCGACCTTTTCGTTCGGTGCCCACTCACAGTATATTTCGTCATATTTGGCAGCCGATTCCGTGATTTCAGTGGACGGCGTGCCAGGATAACTGGAAACGACGCCGACGCCCGCCTCGTAGAGGCCGCGGGCAACGGCAGCGTTGCCGATCTGGAGTTGTTTCATGGGTATTCCCCCTCTGTCTGTTTCAAAATAACGGAAATCAGTATAGCACAGATCCGCCTCTTTTGCAAGAGGCGGATCGAGGTTTTTGTCGTGTTTTACGGAAGTTTGATCCTGTCGGATGCTCTCGACACGATCCGCCGCAGCGGCAGAAGAGAAAGTGCCGTCAAAAGGAGCAGGCCTGCGGCTGCCCACATGAGATACCGGAAGCCGAGAGCCGAGCAAAGATAGCCGCCGAGCGCACCGGCGAGAACGCGCGGGATGCCCCAGCCGACGGCGTAGGAGAGATTCTGCGTCAAGCTGAGAAAACGCGGTTCAACGGCACGCATGATGTACAGCGTCATGCAGTAATTGACGACCGTCACGAAAAGTCCCGTAAAGAATCCGACGAGGAACAGCGGCAGCATATCCGCCACGGCGACGAGCAGAAAGAACCGCAGCGCCATAGCGCCAAGCGAAACGCCGAGGACCGTACCGGCGCGGACGCGGCGGAACAGAGGCGTGTAAAGGAGGAAAAACGGCACCTCCGACATGGTCGTCACGAAGCAAAGAAGACCCCACATGCTGTTGTCAAGTCCGACCGTGCCCGTCAGATATGTGGGATAAAAATCGCTGTAAATGCCCCACACGAACTGTGTGACGGCAGTCACCGCGAACAATAGGATCAGCTCAGGTGTCAGCGACGCGGCAAAGGCACGCACCGTTCCCTTTTCTCCCGCCGGTGTGCCGCTGTCTCCGCCGGGCGTTCTCATCATGAAGAGGACTGCCGCGGCGCCGAGCACCGCGACGACGGCATACATCACGAAAGCCGAAGACGGCGCGAAAAACGTGACGGTGAGCGCCAGAATCGCGTAACCGATCGTTCCCATGACGCGGAAAAAGCCGTACGGGCGTTTCACCGTGTCGGTGAAATGGACGGTCAGCGTATCAATGACGGCGTTGAACGGCGACTGGAAGAAGGAATAAAGAAACAACATCGCCGCGATCCAGAAAATCTCCGACGACACGAGGATACCGAGATAGGCGAGCGCCGCACCGAGAACAAGAACGGCCATGAAAACGTTTTTCGTCTTTGCCCTGTCGAGGATCCGTCCCCAGAGCACGGGAGCAAAGCACATAACGAACGGGTTGATGGCAAGCAACCAGCCGCTCTCGACGTCCGTCATTCCGACGGCGGCAAGATAGATCGGTATCGCGGCATAAATGCCGTTCAGCCCGTATACAAGCGTATTTGCAAAGAAAGCGGCCGTGTCGTGCCGCGTAATGCGTCGGTTCATCCTCTGTCCCCTCTCGCAAAAGCGGGAAGCATCCGCTTCCCGCTTTGTTGTTCTGCTTTACAGTTTCGCAAGGAAATCATCAACGGCCTTGCAGACGCCGTCGATCCCACCGTGTTCCGGATTCGGTTTCGTGAGGTAGATGTACGTAGTAGCCGCATATTTGCCGCCGGCCGCGAGCTGCTGCGTCGGGAGCATCAGATACTGAACGCTGCCGCCCTCCCACGTTTTGCCGAGACCAGCCGCAGCGCCCGGTACCGTCGTGAACAGCGCCATCGCCTGCATATAAGTATCAGAAACACTCATTCCGCTGACGTGAAGATCGGTAAAGAGTACGGGATTTTCGGCATACACGAATTTATCGGGTGCAACGTTTTTGCCGTTTTTGTCCAGAATGGAAACACCGATATAGCGGTCAAGAGAGCATGTACGGAACATCGGGTTCAGCGTCTTCTCCTCGCCGGAAACGTTTTCCCA
>JAKSPV010000073.1 GCA_024404475.1 Clostridia bacterium
TCCCACTCAATGGTTGCGACAGGCTTCTCGGAGATGTCCCAAAGGACGCGGTTGATGCCGGGGATCTTGACGATCTTGTCGCGCATGGTGCAGAGAGTCTTGAAGGGAATTTCGGGAACGGTCACGAGAACGGCGTCGGTGGTATTGACGGCACGGATCACGCAGGCCCAACCCATATAGCGCTCGCCCTTGCCGTTGGCGTCATATTTGATGCCGGTGGACTGGATGTCCGGGATCGCGCAGAAGTACTGCCACGGGGTCTCGGGCAGTTTGCCGATTTCCTCGCGGACGATGGCGTCTGCCTCGCGGAGCGCTTCCAGACGGTCACGGGTAATGGCGCCGACGCAGCGGACACCGAGGCCGGGGCCGGGGAACGGCTGACGGTAGACCATGTTGTCCGGCAGGCCGAGTGCCTTGCCGACGCAGCGGACTTCGTCCTTGTAGAGGAACTTGACGGGCTCGACAAGCTCGAAGTTGAGATCTTCCGGCAGACCGCCGACGTTGTGGTGTGCCTTGACGCCGTGGCTCTCGAGGATATCCGGGTAGATCGTGCCCTGCGCGAGGAACTCGATGCCGGAAAGCTTCTTGGCTTCTTCGGCGAAGACGTCGATGAATTCCTTGCCGATGATCTTGCGCTTCGTTTCGGGATCGGAAACGCCGGCCAGCTTATCGAGGAAGCGGTCGACGGCGTCAACGTAGATGAGGTTTGCGTTCAGCTCGCCGCGGAAGACGCTGACGACCTGTTCGGGCTCACCCTTGCGGAGAAGACCGTGGTTGACGTGCACGCAAACGAGCTGCTGACCGATGGCGCGGATCAGAAGAGCCGCGACGACGGAGGAGTCAACGCCGCCGGAGAGGGCGAGGAGCACCTTTTTCGAGCCGATCTGTGCGCGGAGGGCTTCCACCTGTTCGTTGATGAATGCCTCTGCCAGGGCGGGCGTGTTGATGCGCTGCATGGTTTCGGGACGGAGATCGTTTGCCATAATATACCGTACCTTTCTTTATGCCGTGTGGAACACGGGAAAACGTGGATTTTGAATGAAAATATTATACACGCGTTTCGGCAAAAATGCAATTGTCTCGGCAAAATTTTTTGCATTTTTTGTGCCGGAAATGCTTACCGGCGCGGTGCCTCGGGCGCTTTCCGCGCGCTGCGGCGGAAGAGGAAGAGCAGGGCGATCGCCGTGACGGCGGCGGCCAGAATGATGACGATGTAGACGGCGTGGCGATCCGGCCGGACGGGCTCGTCCGGCGTCTTCCCGCCGAGGAGAACGGCGAGTTCTTCGTCGGTCTTCGTCGTGCTGCCGGCGGTGACGGACGCGATCTCCAGAGAGCTGATGCCGGCGTCGCCGCTGACGGCGACGTAGTCAATCCCCGCGAGCGCCGCGGTGTCGCCGAGCGGGCAGGTGACGGTGGCACATTCGCCGCTTCTGAGCGAGACGCGGTATTCCGTGTGCGTGTCGCCCGAGCCGAAGAGAACGGTCAGCCAGACGTCCTCGCGGACGCCGGTGGCGCGGAGCGTCAGGGTAACGTAGGGCGCATCGGCGAGAAGCAGGGTTTTATCGGCGAGGCAGAGGAGAACGGCGTCCTTCGAGTAGGTGCTGCAAGTCGCCTCCAGCGCGCGGCAGGTGCTCCTGCCGAGGAAGGCGGCGAGCCCGCGGCTTACCGCGGTGCGCGGCGTGTCGAACGTACCGTCGGAGATCCAGCCGAGCGCGTCGAACGAGGAGGTAAAGTCCCAGAGAGAGAACGTGCCGGTCAAGGCGGGGGTGTCTTCCGTGCTGCCGGTCTCGACGCAGCGCCCTCTGCCGTCTTCGAGCAGGGACTTCATTTTCTCATAGAACGAGTCGTTTCCGATCGCTCCGGCCGAGAGGAAAACGGCAGTGTAGCGGCCGCGCGCCGTCTCACAGAGCGCGGCAAAGTCGTCGTACCGCACGGTCTCGCTGCCGCGGAGGCAGGCGGCCATCGTGAAGGAGAGCCCCGCAGAGGAGAAGCGGTTCGTCAGAAAGTTTGCGTCCTCATCGGCGCCGCGGGTGCTGGCGGTGACGTACAAAAGGCGGAACGGGATCCCGCCGTGGAGAGAAAGCAGCTGCGAAAGCTGCGCCGTCATCGAGACGCCGTCGGCAAGTGCCGTGCCGTCAGCGCCGACAACGGGAACGTACAGCTCCAGCTCGGGATGATACGGCAGGGCGGCGTGGTAGATGATCCGGACGGCGGAGGCGTAGTTCCGGACGTAGATCGGCGTGTCGCAGGACGCGGCGTTCGAGAGCGGCTCGTCCATGGCATAGCCGACCACGATGCCGGCGATCGAGGGATAGCGTGCGGCGATATAGTTCGTCAGCGCGGAGAGCAGGTTTTGCCCTTCCGTCGTCGTGGCGTTGAAAGCATAGTAAGTGGCGTTGGACGGGCCCATAAGCGTCAGCCCGCGCGCGGAAAGTTCCTCGGCAGCGAGGAAACGCAGGTATACGCGGAGACCGGCGGCGCGGTAAAACGCCATTTCGTCGTCGAGCTCACGGACGTAATTCACGTCAAGGTCGTAATACTGCCCGTTCCAGGAGCAGAGTGTGCCGCTGACGGCGCCGTCCTTGCCGCCGAGGAGGCGGTCGAGGCAGACGTCAACGATCACACGCGAAGAGTTGGAGAGCAGGGCGTCGGCGGGCGACGCGCCGGTCAAACCGACGACGGAAAAACCGCTGTCGTCCGCTTCGCGGCCGGACACGTACCAGCTGTCGCCGATCGGGGTGAACGTGCCGTCGGGCATGACGACCGCCGCAAGGAACGTCGAGGTCGTCAGGTGAAGGCCCCCCGTCGGCACCGTAAAGGAGAAACGCGTCGAGACGGCGGTCTCCGCGAGCGGTGCGTCCACATCAACGGCACCCGCCGCGTCCGCGGCGTATAGACGGATCTTGCCGCCGATGCCGGCGGCTGCCGCCTCGGAGGTCAGCTTGCCGGAGACCGTCAGCGATTTCCCGTCCGCGCTGATCTGGCAGAGCGTCAGCGTGCCGCGCGAGGTGTCTGCGTCGGCGCTTTCGAGCGGCAGGAGCGTCACGCTGTCCACCGTGACGGGCGAAAGATCCTGCGTGAGAAACTGCACGGTATAGGCGTACGGCGAACCGCTTAGGGCGAGCGGCAGAAGATACACGTGCCGGCCGGCGCCGAGTGTGACGGAGCCGCATCGGACGGCGCTGCCGTCCTCGCCGATCATGGAGAGCACCATAGCGCCGCCGCCCTCGCCTGCGTCAACGACGATGCGGAAGAGCGCCGCCGCGGGGATATCGCCCGTGCAGTTCCGGACGGAGAGGCGCGGTGTCGTTTCGGTCGGGGTGATCCGGACGCCGCTTCTGCCGATCTCGGCGTCGCCGCCGGAGACGCTGATCTCCGTTGAGCCGAAGCGGTTTACGATCTCGCGGCAGCCGACCGTGTCGGTGCGGATCGAGAGAATATGAAGTTCCGTAAACGTGTCGCCCGTCGGGATCGCGGTGATGTTGAGTGTGCGGATCGCGTCGCCGTGCGTCGCCGGGACGGAGACGTCCGCGATCATGATCGATGCCGTGCCGCCCGGAACGCGTCCCGTGTAGGAGTAGATGCCCGCATCTGTTTCGAGCGTCAGCGTGACGTCGATCTCATGGCTCGATTCGAGGTACAACAGCAGATCGCTGATGCCGCGGAGCGAGACGGGTGCGGCAAAAGGTCGGCGGAGAAAGACCGTGCCGCCCTCGCCGGGTTTGCAGAACAGCGCGGCGCCGTAGCCGGAAACGTACCAGACGTTTGTTGACGATCCGTTCGGCGACTGCCAGAAGGCGACTGTCCCATTGAAGTCGTCAAGCGTCGTTCTCCCGCCGGAGGGCAGGGTGTCGAGCGCGTGCTCGGGTGCGACGATTGCATCGGCCGCGGCGGCGGAAAAGGCCAGCGCGGCGACAAGCAGGGCGAAGGCCGCAGCAAGCAGCAAAAGACGCGGTAAGCGGCAGCGTTTCATAGGCGACTCCTTTCGGTTCATTTCGTATGTTTCGTGTGTCGGTTGGCGGCGAGCCGGCGGCGGTAGACGTCGCACGTCCGCGCGGCCCATTCGTCGGCGGTGCCTTCCGCGGCGTAGTGCCGGCGCGCGCCCTCTGCGAGCTCGCAGAGCAGTTTTTCGTCGTTTGCGGCGCGAAGCAGCGCCCGGGCAAGGGCGTCCGCGTCCCGCGGCGGGAAGAGAAGACCGTTCTCGCCGTCGCGGATCAGTTCGGGGTTGCCGCCGTACGTCGAGGCGACGGTGGGAACACCGAGCGCGGCGGCTTCGTGGATGGTGAGGGAAGACGTTTCCGTCCCGTACGATGCGTTGACGGCGACGGAGAAGAGAGACAGCCAGAGTGCCGGGTCGCTTGTGAATCCGGGAAAGAGAACGTGCCCCGCGGGGAGCGCGGCGGCCTTTTCGCGGAGTGCGGCTTCCTCGGAGCCGGTGCCGACGCAGAGAAAATAGGTGTCGGGACGATCGCGGAGAACGATCCCGGCGGCGTCGAGAAAGTCGGTGCAGCCCTTGTACGGCTCCATGCGGGTGAGCATTCCGGCGACGAAGGCGCCGTCGGGTATCCCGAGCGACGCGCGGAGCGCGGCGATCTCCTCCGGCGCGACCGCGCGGGGCGGCTCGGCGACGTTGTGGATGACGGTGATCCGATCCTGCGGGATGCCGAAAGACACGAGATTATCCGCGGCGGCTTCCGCGACGGCGATGACGTCGGTGGAAAGAATACGCTGGACGAGCCCGGTGAGCGGCCGGACGGGGAAGCGCGTCAGCGCTCCCTTTGCCGGGAAAGCGGAGTGGCGGGTGAAGACGCGGCAGGGCACGCGGCAAAGGTACGCGGCGATGCGGCCGGAAAGGCACGCATTCGCCGAGACCACGTCCGGCTTTTCGCGGCGGATCACACGCAGGAGCTCGCGGGTGTCAGCAAGGGTGAACGATCTGTCGCGGCAGCCGTCGAGTGGTATGACGCGGACGCCGAGCGTCTCAAACTCAGAGAGCAGCGCCGCGTCCTTCGGCAGGGCGACGAGCGGCTCGAACGCGTCCCGGTCGGTGTGCCGGACGAGCGAAAGAAGAAAACGCCCCGCACCGCCGACGTTCGTGTCGGTGAGAAGATGCAATACGCGGATCATGCGTCGCCCTCCTTTCCGAGAGCGTCCCGGAGAAGCGGGTAAACGCCGGAGCGGCAGAGCGCCGTAAGCCCAAAATACAGGACGACACCCGCTGTTAGACAAACGACTAAATCGAGCCACCGGGGAAAACCGGCGGTGACGGCGGAGCGGAGCAGGAAGACGGCGCCTCCGGCGAGTGCGGCAGAGCCGATCGCCTTGAGCGCGTCGGCGATGTCGCCTTTCCCGGGCACGAGGAGCCGGCGGCGGAGCGCCGCGGCAAGAAGCAAAACGAGCGAAAGTACGGCGGCCGCCGCGATCGCGGCGGCAATGCCGGCGATGCCGCACCTCGGCGTGAGGACGGCGGCAAGCGAGAAGTTCACGAGCAGCGACGCGACAGAGGCGATCATCGGGAAGACGGGGCGTCCGGCGGCGATGAGCGCTTTGGTCAAGAGTTCATTCAGCGCGGTGCAGATGACACCGAGGGCGAGAACGGAGAGCGCCGCCGCTGTCAGCGCGGTGTCGTTAGCGGTAAATTCGCCGTGCTCGAAAAGGCAGGCGACGATCGGTCCGGCGAGAACGGAAACGCCTGCCGCCACGGGCGCCGAGAAGAAGAGCAGCAGTTTTCCGGAGGAAGAGAGCAGCTCACGGGCAGTCTCTTCGTCACCGCCGGCGGCGGCGCGCGAGAGACGCGGGAAGATCAGATTCGTCGTGACGAAGGCAAGGACCCCGCCGAGGAGGAAATAGATCTTGTTCGCATAACCGAGCGCGGTGATCGCGCGGCCGCCCTCAACAGCGGAGGCAAAACGGGTGTCCGCGAGCGTCGCGAGCGGTACCGTCCACGCAGAGACCAGCATCGGCAGAGCGGTGCGGAGCGATTCGCGGAGTTCATCGCGCCGGAGAGAGAGACAAAACGCGTGGCGGTAGCCGAGCCGGCGGAGCATCGGGATCTGCACGGCGGCCTGCCCGAGCCAACCGATCGCCGTGACGACGGCGAGTCCGGTGATGCCGAAACGGCTGCTGAAAAACAGAAGATAGACGATCGTGAGTACGGCGGACACGATGCTGATCGCGGCGGGCACGCGGAACGAGCCGAGCGATTGCAGAATGCCGACGAACAGAAACGCGAGCGACGCGAGCGGGATCACGGGAAGCATGATCCGGAAGAGAGAGGACGCGAGAGCGGCCGTCTCGGTGTCGAGCGACGGCGCGATGAGACGCACGAGAACACCCGCCGCGGCATATCCGAGCAGCGCCAGCGCCGTGCTGATCAGAAACGCCAGATTGATATAGGAAGCGGCAAAACGGTCGGCTTCCGCGCGGCCGCGCTGCACGAGGATGCGGTTGAAAACGGGGATAAAGGCAGCGGTGATCGCGCTGCCGACGAGCAGATCGAAGACGAGCGTGGGGAGCTGTGCCGCGGTGTCGAACGCGACGGCGGCGTCTGTCGTACCGTAAATTCCGGCGACGAGCGTATCACGGATGAGCCCGAGCACCTTGGCAAGGACGATGATGCACGCGAGAGCTGCCGCTGTGCTGAGCAGTTTCTTTTTTTCGAGCCGTTCCAACGCGCGTCTCCTCCTTCCGATTTGATGCTCTTTTCCCAAATACCATTGTACCCGATTCGCCCCGCTTTGTCAATACGGAGCATTTCCCGCGTCAAAAAAGAGCCACCGCATGGCGGTGGCTCTTTGTCGTGTTTTTTCTGCCGTTTGTATTGGATTATCTCTTCGTGATCTGTCGGCGGGAAGAGACGGGGTGCCGGTGGCGCGCCGTCCCCGCCGACCTGCAAGAGACTTCGAGCAGGCCGGAATTCGAGTAGAGATGATCTGCAGAGCAGAAATAAAAAATCCGGAAGTGCAGAAAGCACTTCCGGAAATATTCGGCATAAATTCGCAGATTATCTCTTCGAGAACTGCGGAGCACGGCGTGCGCCTTTGAGACCGTACTTCTTTCTTTCCTTCATACGAGGGTCGCGCATCA
>JAKSPV010000074.1 GCA_024404475.1 Clostridia bacterium
AACGCCAAGGACGGCACCGACGAGGAGGCAGCAAGCGAGCCCCGCGGCGGCGCCTTTCAGCCAGCGGACACGCGGCGCGCGCTTTTCGGCGGCAACGCCCGCCCTTGCCAGCGTTTTCTCACGGACGGCGTCCGCCGAGACGCCCTCCGGCATTTTCTTTTCGTCCGGCAGCAGTCCTTCGAGATCAGCGGCATCTCCCTGCCGGAGCAGATTCGTGAGATTATCTTTCATCTTCATTTTCTCCCTTTGCTCTCTTCGGCACCCGCGGTGCCGAGCATTTCCCGCAGCCGCGCGACGGCCCGGTGCGCTCTCGTATCGACGCGCGACACACTCATGTGCATCGCCGCGGCGATCTCCCGGGACGGCTGCCCGAGGTAGTATTTCCGCATGATGATCTCCGTGTCCGGCTGCCCGAGCGCCCGGACGGCACGGAAGACTTCCTGCCGCGTTTCCGCCGCCGTGACGGTGTCCTCGAGGTCGGCGCCGTCCGCCAGTTCGATCCCGCCGTCCTCCGGCAATACCTCCGTCAGCCCGCGCCGGCGGAGCCGGTCGAGCGCGCGGTGCCGCGCGATGAGACAGAGGTACGTTTTGACCGAGCTTTTCGCGGGATCATAGCGGTCAAGATGCAGGTAGAACTCGCTGAGCGTGTCCGCCGTGCAATCCTCGACGTCGGAGGACGGGCAGGAGCTCCCGGCAAGCGTTCCGCGGATAACGGAGGCGACGAGCGGCGCGTACTGCTTCGTCAGAAGCGGGACCCCGTGCTCCGGCTTTTCCCGGAGCGTCCGGAGCAGTGCTTCATCGTGCATGGCGTCACCTCGCTTTCGGCTTGAATTGCAATTCACCTATGTATTCGCGCGCGGAGAGAAAATCTTACAAAAAGAGGGAAAGAATTTCGTCTTTCCCTCAAATTATTAATGCAGGAGCTTCTTGATCTCGTACACCGGCTCGCAGGTGAGGCGGATGCCGAGCTTTTTGAGCACGTTGACGTCCACGGCAGAGAGCCGAACGGACGAGTGGCAGTTCATCGTTTTGAGCCGTGCGAGCTGCCCGAGCGCATGCGCCGCGTTTTCATCGCTCGCCGCGCAGACGGCGAGCGCCACAAGCGTCTCGTCGGTATGGAGCCGCGGGTTGTGGTTGCCGAGGTGCACCGTTTTGAGGCGCTGGATCGGCTCGATGACGGACGGCGACAGAAGATTCACGCTGTCGTCGATGCCGGCAAGGACTTTGAGCGCATTGAGAAGCATCGCGGAGCTGGCGCCGAGAAGCGACGTCGTCTTGCCGGTAACGATCGTGCCGTCCGGCAGTTCCAGCGCGGACGCCGGCTTGCCGGTCGCTTCCGCTTTCGCGAGAGCAGCGGCGACGACAGGACGGTCGGCGGTCGAAACGCCCGCCTGCTTCATGATCAGTTCCGTCTTATAGACCGCCTCTTCGGAGACGGCGCACTGCATCCGGTTACACACGGTCTCGTAGTAGCGGCGGACGATCTCCTCGCGGGACGCCGCGCGGCACGCCTCGTCGTCAATGATGCAGTAGCCGGCCATGTTGACGCCCATGTCGGTCGGAGATTTGTACGGGCAGGTGCCCATGATCTTCTCGAAGATCGTGCTGAGCAGCGGGAACGCCTCAACGTCGCGGTTGTAGTTGACCGCCATCGTGCCGTAGGCATCGAGGTGGAACGGATCGATCATGTTGACGTCGTTGAGGTCGGCGGTCGCCGCCTCGTAGGCGAGGTTGACGGGGTGTTTCAGCGGCAGGTTCCAGATCGGAAACGTCTCGAACTTTGCGTAGCCGGCGGAGATGCCGCGTTTATGCTCGTGGTAGAGCTGCGAGAGGCAGGTGGCGAGTTTGCCGGAGCCGGGGCCCGGCGCCGTCACGATGACGAGCGGGCGCGTCGTTTCGATGTACTCGTTTCTGCCGTAACCCTCGTCGCTGACGACGAGCGAAATGTCGTTCGGATAGCCGGGGATCGGATAATGCAGATAGACCGGGATGCCCATCGTGATGAGCCGCTGACGGAATTTATCGGCATTGAACTGCCCCGCGTACTGCGTGATGACGACGGAGCCGACGTAAAGCCCGATACCGCGGAACGCGTCGATGAGCCGGAGCACGTCGTCGTCGTAGCGGATGCCGAGGTCGCCGCGCACCTTGTTCTTCTCGATGTCGCGGGCGTTGATCGCGATGACGATCTCCGCCTTGTCCGCCATGCTGCGGAGCATCCGGATCTTGCTGTCCGGCTCGAAACCGGGCAGAACGCGGGAGGCGTGGAAATCGTCGAAGAGTTTGCCGCCGAGTTCCAGGTACAGCTTGTTGCCGAACTGGCTGATGCGCTCCCGGATATGCGCGCTCTGCAGCTCGATATACTTCTGATTATCAAATCCGATACGTTCCATAGTGCCCTCCCGTGCTTTCGTTCCATACTTGTTTATTGTAAAATACCGCGCGTTTTTTGTCAATATCCGTTTCGCCGAAAAACGGCGCCGATTTTCGTCCAAGTTTCCCAAGTCGGGGAAAAGATACAAAAAAAGGAAGCCGGGCTTCATGCCCGGCTTTCCCTGCTGTTTTATTTTTCGCGGAGTTCGACGCGGCGGATCTTGCCGGAGATCGTCTTCGGCAGCTCGTCGAAGAACTCGACGATGCGCGGGTACTTGTACGGCGCGGTGTGCGTCTTGACGTACTGCTGAATCTCTTTTTTGAGTTCCTCGCTCGGCTCCGTGCCTCTCGTCAGGACGACCGACGCCTTGACGACTTGCCCGCGGATCGGATCGGGCACGCCCGTAACGGCACATTCGAGCACGTACGGCAGTTCCATGATGACGCTCTCGATCTCGAACGGACCGATGCGGTAGCCGGAAGACTTGATGAGATCGTCCACACGGCCGACGTACCAGAAGTAGCCGTCCTCGTCCCGCCACGCGGTGTCGCCCGTGTGGTAGCAGCCGTCGTGCCATGCGGAGGCGGTCTTCTCCACGTCGTTCCAGTAGCCGAGGAAGAGTCCCGGAGGCACGCCTTTATCGGTGCGGACGACGACTTCGCCGGTCTCACCGGCGGCGGCCGGTCTGCCGTCCGGCAGAAGAATATCGACGTCGTACATCGGCGACGGCTTGCCCATCGAGCCGGGACGCGCTTCCGTGCCGACGAGGTTGCCGACCGTCATGGTCGTCTCGGTCTGGCCGAAGCCCTCCATGATCGTAAGACCCGTCGCGCGGCGGAACTGCTGGAACACCTCGGCGTTCAGCGCCTCGCCTGCCGTATTCGCGTAGCGGAGCGAGGAGAGATCGTACTTCGAGAGGTCTTCCTTGATGAAGAAGCGGTACATCGTTGGCGGGGCGCAGAACGTCGTGATGCCGTACTGCGCAAACAGCGGCAGAATGTCCTCCGCGTGGAAGCGGTCGAAATCGTAGGTAAAGATCGGCGCCTCGCAGAGCCATTGTCCGTAGAGTTTGCCCCAGAGCGCCTTTCCCCAGCCGGTGTCGGAGATCGTGTAGTGGAGCCCGTCGGGCTCGACGTTATGCCAGTAGCGTGCGGTGATATAATGCCCGAGCGCGTAGGTGAAGCTGTGCGCGACCGTGCGCGGATAGCCGGACGTGCCGGATGTGAAGAGCATCAGCATCGGCTTCTCGCCGCCGACGCCCGCCGGGCGCTCGAACGACGCCGGGAAATCCATGAACGAGCCGTCGAAATCGAGCCAGCCGTCACGCTTGCCGTTCGCCATCACAAGTTTTATACCGCCGATCTTCGCGGCAGCGGATTCCGCCTCGGCGGCGGTCACGCCGTCGCCCGTGCAGACGAGCATCGAAACGCCGACTTTGTTAAAGCGGTAGGTGAAGTCCTTCTCCATCAGCTGGCACGTCGCGGGGATCGCCACGGCGCCGATGCGGTGGAGCGCCAGGATCGCCACCCAGAACTGCCAGTGCTGTTTCAGAACGAGCATCACGCGGTCGCCCTCTTTGACGCCGAGGGAGACAAAATAATTCGCCGCGCGCGAGGACAGTTCTTTGAGGTCGGCGAACGTGAAGCGCCGCTCGCGCTTCTCGCTGTCGAGGTGAAGCATCGCGAGCTTGTCCGGCGTCTTCGCCGCGATCGCGTCGATCGTGTCGTAGACGAAGTTGTAGTTTTCGGTGTTTTTGAAGCGGATCGAGCGGAGAACGCCGTTCCCGTCTTCCTCCGTCTCGATAAAGCGCGCGGCGACCGGGTCTTTCACCGCCGGCGCGAGGCGCGTTTCCTTCGTCGGGAGAACGTCCGGCTGCGTTTCTTCAGCTTCACCGTACGCCGCGACGTCGCCGCCGATGACGACGGCAAGGAACTCGCAGTCGGCGCCGCCCGTGGCGATCATGCCGTGCGGGCTGCCGCTGTCGTAATAGATCGTGTCGCCGGGACCAAGGACTTCTTCGTGGCCGTCCACGGTCACTTTGAGTTGTCCCGACAGAATGAAGTCGAACTCCTGCCCCACGTGCGTCGAGCATTTGATCGGTGCCTTTTGTTCTTCCTCGCTGTACTTTGCCACGACGCGGAACGGCTCCGCGATCTTGTTTTTGAACAGCGGCGCGAGGTTATTGTACTGGAATCCGGCGCGGCGTGCGATCGGAAGGCCGCCGCCGGCGCGGCAGACGCAGTAGGAAGACAGTTTCGGGCTGGTGCCGCCCATAAGGTCGGTCGCCTCGATGCCGAGCCGCTTTGCGCATTTATAAATGAAGGTGAACGTGAAGTCGCGCGTACCTGCCTCGTATTCGCGGTACGTCTCCTCGGAGACGCCGGTGCACGCGGCCATTTCCGCGGGGGTGACGCCGCAGATCTCGCGCAGCGCGCGGATACGCGTGCCGACCTCCAAGAGCATATGTTCCATGACAGTTCCTCCTCCCGGCGGGAAAAACAAAAAAACCCGCCTCAAAAATCTTTGAGACGAGCATCAAACCCGCGGTACCACTCAAATTGCACCATGTCGGTGCCACTCTGCAGACTCCATCAAGTCCTCGCGCGTGACGTGCGTGAAACGGGACCGCCTACACCGCAGACCGTGCGGCTCGGCGTTCCGACTCGGAAGTGATAGGCATGCGGCACGACCGCGCCCGCATCGCAGCATCGCGGGCTCTCTGTGGCGGTACAATCTGCCGGCGCCGTCTTCGTCAACGTCTTTCCGGATGCGTACAGTTTATCATGTTCCCCGGCGCTTGTCAAGCACCGCGCGGAAATTTCCCGCGAAAAAAGACGTTTTTCCAGACGTCAAAGACGCCTGCCGACTTGACTTTCCCACCCTGCGGCTTTATAATTAGGAAAGAAATCGAACAATGCGAGGTTCTTACCATGGGAAAACTCTTCCGCACCGAACTCCACTGCCACACGCGCACGGTCAGCCCCTGCGCCAACGCTGACCCCGAATATCTGATAGAGGATTACCGAAAACACGGCTACGACACGATCGTCGTCACCGATCACTTCAAGACGCGCGCGCTCCGGCAGAGCGCCTACCTCGTTGCCGTGCTCGAGTGACATTTCGTTCCTGACGGCTTCGCCCGCTCGATCTTCACGCGCTCCCGCATGGGGACGATGACGTGGGACGATACGGTCAGCTTCTTCGTCTCCGGCGCACAGTACCTCCGGCAGATCGCGCCGCCCGAAATGACGATTCTCCAGGGTGCGGAGCTCTGCATGCCCGGCGCGGGCAACGATTACCTGCTCTACGGCATCACGGAAGAATTCTTACGTGCGCATCCGGGCATTGACCGGATCACGAACCTCATCACGCTGCACAACCTGCTCTCGGCAAACGGGATTCTCCTCATCGAAGCGCACCCGTTCCGCAACGGCATGGCAATCATGGACCCGACGTGGGTGGACGGCGTCGAAGTCTACAACGGCGCGAAGAACCACAACTCCCGCAACGAGGTCGCGGAATTCTGGGCGGATCACTACTCGCTGATCAAGACGTCAGGTACCGACTACCACGATCCGTGCCACACGCCTGACGCCGGCATCCTGACCGAGGAGAAGATCACGTCTGTTTCCCAGCTCGTCCGCATTCTGAAAAGCGGCGAATATGACCTCATCCGCGAGTAAAGGGTGCAAAAAAGGCCAAAAAACGGAGAAAATCAAAGCATTCCGGATGCTAAATTAAAATAATCGGATTTTTTTCAAAAAACTATTGACAAGGCAAAAAGGGCGTGCTATAATCATCGGGCACGACAAAAAAAGATAAATTATCGGAGGAACGATCAAATGTCCACTTACATGGCAAAAGCCGAGACCGTGGAACGCAAATGGTACGTTCTGGACGCAGCGAACAAGCCCCTCGGCAAGACCGCTGTCGCAGCCGCCAACATCCTTCGCGGCAAGCACCGTCCGGAATTCACCCCCCACGTTGACTGCGGCGAATTCGTCATCATCATCAACGCATCCAAGGCAATTCTGACCGGCAACAAGCTCAATCAGAAAGAGTACATCACGCACTCCGGCTACATCGGCGGTCTGCACCGTGTCTCTTACCGCGAGCTGATGGCTACGCGTCCCGAGTTCGCTATGGAGCTCGCCGTCAAGGGTATGCTCCCGCACAACTCCATCGGCGCCAAGTCCTTCACCCGTCTGAAGGTCTACGCTGGTCCTGATCACAAGCAGGCAGCACAGCAGCCCACCCCGGTGGAATTTTAAGGAAAGGATGAGTGCAGACAATGTATACGAGTGCTAAACCTTATTTCTACGGCACCGGCAGAAGAAAGAGCTCTGTCGCACGCGTCCGTCTTTACCCGGGTACCGGCAGCGTGACCATCAACGGCCGCACCATTGACGAGTACTTCGGTCTCCAGACCATGAACCTCATCGTCAGCCAGCCCTTCGCCATCACCGGCACCGAGGGCAAGTTTGACGTCGTTGTGAACGTCCGCGGCGGCGGCTTTGCCGGCCAGGCAGGCGCTATCCGTCACGGCATTTCCCGTGCTCTGCTCCTTGCAGACGACAGCTTCCGTTCTCCCCTCAAGAAGGCCGGCTTCCTGATGCGCGACCCTCGTATGAAGGAAAGAAAGAAGTACGGTCTCAAAGGCGCACG
>JAKSPV010000075.1 GCA_024404475.1 Clostridia bacterium
GATCAGATCCCGCTCGATACCGCACCGGCACCGGCGGCAAGAACAGCGCCGGCCGTACCTGCCGCGCAGAAGCCGATCTCTCAGACCGTTACCGCATCCGCGACGAGCCCCGTGAAGCCCCCTGAAACGCCGAAACCGCAGGCGGCGACAGATGCTCCCGTCACTCCGGAAAGCACGCCGCAGGCCTCCGTTCCGCCTTATATCATCCTTGGCGAGGCGTACAACTGCTACGTGATCCTGCAGCTCGAAGACCGTCTCCTCATCGTGGACAAACATGCTGCGCACGAGCGTATCCTCTTTGATCAGCTCTGTGCTGCAATGCGACAGCGCGAAAAGCGCGCACAGATTCTGATGTTCCCGATCGAAATCTCGCTGACCGCAGCCGAGTGCGACGCCGTGCGCGAGTACGACGCACAGCTCCGTTCCATGGGCTTCGGCTTCCGCGTTGAGAACGGAAAATGTCTCCTCTCGGAGATTCCCGAAGAACTCGGCAGAGAACAGGCGGAGGACGTCCTCGTCACGATGGCGGGACGGCTCGCCGATGGTGCCGGCAGCGTTGAATCCGCCGGTGCGGAGTTCTTTGAAACGACGCTCTGGCAGGCGGCGTGCAAGGCCGCGATCAAGGGCGGACGGCAGTATGGCGAGGCACATATCCGCTGGATCTGCGACAGGATCCTGCAGGCGCCGGACAAAGGCGGCTCCGTCATCAAGACGTGCCCGCACGGACGCCCCGTTGCATTTGAAATCAAAAAATCATCGCTTGAAAGGCAGTTCGCCCGTCTCCAGTAAGGGCGGCTGATAGAACTATGTTTACACTCATCAAACAGGAAGGCGCGGCGCGCCGCGGCCGTTTCGTCACGCCCCACGGCGTCATTGAAACGCCGGTCTTCATGAACGTCGCGACCTGCGGCGCGATCAAGGGCGGCCTCGGCTCCGAGGAACTCCACGAGGTCGGCTGCCAGGTCATGCTCTCGAACACATACCACCTGCATCTCCGCCCGGGCGACAAACTGATTCACGAGCTCGGCGGCATCCGTCAGTTTACCGCGTGGGACGGCCCCGTTCTCACCGACAGCGGCGGATTTCAGGTCTTTTCGCTTGCTCAGCTCCGGAAGATCAAGGAAGAGGGCGTCTATTTTGCCTCGCATATCGACGGCAGGCGCATCTTCATGGGTCCCGAGGAAAGCATGCAGATCCAGTCTAATCTCGGCTCGACGATCGCCATGGCGTTCGACGAGTGCGTGGAAAACCCGGCGAAATACCAGTACGCGAAGCAGTCCGCGGAGCGCACGGTGCGCTGGCTTTACCGCTGCAAGGAGGAACTTGCCCGGTTGAATTCGTTGCCGGACACGGTCAACCCGCAGCAGATGCTTTTCGGCATCAACCAGGGCAGTACCTACGAAGACCTACGTATCGCGAATATGCAGGCGATCGCCGAGCTTGACCTCGACGGTTACGCGATCGGTGGCCTCGCCGTCGGCGAGGAAGCGGAGGAAATGTACCGCATCATTGAAACGGTCGAGCCCTATATGCCGAAAGACAAGCCGCGCTACCTCATGGGTGTCGGTACGCCGCAGAACATCGTGGAAGCCGTGCATCGCGGCGTCGATTTCTTCGATTGCGTGATGCCGTCCCGCAACGCGCGCCACGGCAACGTCTTCTCCTGGAAGGGAAAGGTCAACCTGCAAAATGAGAAGTACGCGAACGATCCGCGCCCGATCGACCCGGATTGTCAGTGCCCGGCGTGCCGGCATCACAGCCGCGCTTTCATCCGGCATCTGCTCAAAGCGAAAGAAGCGCTCGGGATGCAGCTCGCCGTCACGCACAACCTGTATTTCTACAACGAGCTGATGGCGAAGATCCGCGAAGCGCTGGACGGCGGCTACTACGAGAGCTTCTATCAGAAATACCGCAACCTTCTCGCAGCGCGCAATCCCGACTAAACACAAAACAAGAGCCCGGTGGGCTCTTTGTTATTTTCTCGCGATGACGGGCTCTGCTTTCTTTCTGATGCAGTCGCCGGTGATCGTGACAGACGCGACCGTTTTATCGGAAGGAATGTCGAACATGATGTTTGTCATGACTTCTTCGAGAATGGAACGCAGACCGCGCGCGCCGGTGCTGCGCTCGATCGCGCGGTCGGCAACGGCCTCGAGTGCGCTCTCGTCGAACGAGAGCTTGACGCCGTCCATTTCAAACAGTTTCTCGTACTGCTTGACGATCGAGTTCTTCGGCTCGGTCAGGATCCGCACGAGCGACGCCTTGTCAAGATTGTCGAGACCGACGATCACGGGCAATCGGCCGACGAGTTCGGGGATCAGACCGAACTTCACGATGTCATGCGCGGTCGCTTCGCGGTAGATCGAGCTGGAAAGCTTTTCGGCTTTCTGTTTGACCTCGCCGCCGAAGCCGATCGTGCCGGTGCCCTTGCGCTGCTCGATGAGTTGGTCGAGCGTGTCGAAAGCGCCGCCGCAGATGAACAGGATGTTCTCTGTGTTGATCTGGATGAAATCCTGGTTCGGGTGCTTGCGTCCGCCCTGCGGCGGGACGTTGGCGACCGTGCCTTCGAGAATTTTGAGCAGCGCCTGCTGCACGCCCTCGCCGGACACGTCGCGCGTGATCGAGCGGTTTTCGCTGCGGCGGGAGATCTTGTCGATCTCGTCGATATAGATGATGCCGCGCTCGGCAAGGTCGATGTCGTAATCCGCCGCCTGGATAAGCCGGAGCAGGATGTTCTCGACGTCTTCGCCGACGTAGCCGGCCTCGGTCAGCGTCGTCGCATCGGCGATCGCAAACGGGACTTTGAGCGTCTTGGCGAGCGTCTGTGCAAGATACGTTTTGCCGACGCCGGTCGGGCCGATCAGAAGCACGTTGCTTTTCTGGATCTCGACGTCGTCCTCCGCGTCCTTCTTCTTCGCCTTTTCATCAGCGTGAAGCAGACGCTTGTAGTGGTTGTAAACGGCGACGGACAGCGCCACTTTTGCGTCGTTCTGTCCGATGACGTATTTGTCGAGTGTCTCCTTGATCTCGCGCGGCGTCATGAGCTCGTCGCGTTTCAGCTCCGCAATCGGCTTTTCTTCGTCGTCCATCGCGTCGTCGATGATCGCGTTGCAGGTGTCGATGCAGTGATCGCAGATATACGCGCCCGTCATGGAAGGAATCAGGAAGGCGACCTGATCTTCCGCGCGGCCGCAGAAGGTACAGCGGCGGATGCCGCCCTGTGTGTTTTCAGCCATTCGTTTTGGTCCTCTTGTCCTTCGGATTAGGGACGCTTGTCGATCACGCGGTCGATGAGGCCGTATGCGGCTGCCTCCGCGGCACCCATGAAGTTGTCGCGCTCGGTGTCGCGCGCGATGACGTCGATCGGCTTGCCGGTGTTCGCAGCGAGGATCGAGTTCAGCGTTTCACGCGTTTTCAGAATGTGGTCGGCGTGGATCTTGATGTCGGATGCCTGCCCCTGCATACCGCCGAGGGGCTGGTGGATCATGATCTCGCTGTTCGGCAGGGCAAAGCGTTTGCCCTTGGCGCCGGAGGAGAGCAGGAAAGCGCCCATCGAGGCGGCCATGCCGATGCAGATCGTGGAAACGTCGCACTTGACGAAATTCATCGTGTCGTAGATCGCCATACCGGCCGTCACGGAGCCGCCGGGGCTGTTGATATAAAGGGAAATATCCTTGTCGGGATCAATGGCTTCGAGATAGAGAAGCTGTGCCACGACGAGGGAAGCCGTCGTGTCGTTGACTTCGTCAGCCAGAAAAACGATGCGGTCGTTGAGAAGGCGGGAATAGATATCAAAGGAACGTTCACCGCGGTTGGTTTGTTCGACGACCATTGGTACGAGTGCCATAGTATACCTCCAGAATGATTGATTTCGTTTAGACAGCATCACCGCTGCGTGTGGGGCAGCGGTGATGTACGGTTCTTATTCGGCGTCCTTCTTAGCTGCGGTCTTTTTAGCAGCGGGCTTCTTCTCGTCGGTTTCGCCTTCTGCCTTCGGAGCGGCTTTCTTCGTCGCCTTTTTGGCGGCGGGCTTCGGTGCCTCTTCGGAGGTCTCGGTCTCTTCCGCCTTCGGAGCGGCCTTCTTCGTCGTCTTCTTGGCAGCCGGTTTCTTGGCGGAAACGTCAGCGCTGTTCTTGACGATCTCGACTGCCTTCTTGACCTTGAGGTCGGCCTCAACGCCTTCACGCTCGACGAGTTCCTTGACCTTGTCAAGTTCCATGCCGTAGGCGTCGGCGAGACGCTTCATCTCTTCTTCCACTTCGTCGTCGGCGACGGTCACGTTCTCGAGCTTCGCGATCGTTTCAAGAGCGAGGCGCGTCTTGACCTGGCGCTCTGCGTCCGGACGCATCTGCGCGCGGAGCTGGTCGAGCGTCATGCCGGTGTACTTGAAGTAGGTGGAGAGATCGAGACCCTGCATCCGCAGACGGTTGTCGTAATCGCGGACGAAGTTCTCGGTTTCCTGTACATACATCACTTCGGGAATGTCGGCGTCGAGCTTCTCGATGAGGGCGTTGATGAGCTGCTCCTCAACGTCGGCGTCCGCGGCCTTCTCGTTCTTTTCTTCCAGTTTTGCCTTCACGTCTGCCTTGTATGCATCGAGCGTGTCAAAATCGGAAACGTCACGTGCAAACTCATCGTCGAGGGCAGGGAGCTCCTTGACCTTGAGCCCGTTCAGCTTGCAGGCGAACACGGCGTCGGCGCCCTTGAGTTCTTCAGCGTGGTAATCTTCCGGGAACTTGACGTTGACGTCGAATTCCTCGCCGATCTTGTGGCCGACGATCTGATCCTCGAAGCCGGGGATGAACTGGCCGCCGCCGAGCGTGAGGTCATACTTTTCAGCAGAGCCGCCATCGAACAGCTTGCCGTCAACGGAACCCTTGTAGTCGATGTTGGCGATGTCGCCGTTTTCCGCTGCGCGGTCGGTGACTTCGATCATACGGGCGTTGCGCTCACGGACCCTCTCGATGTCGGCGTCAACGTCGGCGTCGGTGACGGGAGCGACCGTTTTCGTGACGGCGATGCCCTTGTAGCCTTCGATCTTTGCTTCGGGCTTCGTGTAGACTTTTGCTTTCAGAACAGCGCCGTTTTCGTCGATCGTGTCGATGTCGAATTCAGGCTGGCCGACAATATCAAGGCCGGATTCCTTGGCGGCGTCGGGGTAGACGGTCGGAATCAGGTCGTTGATGGCATCCTCGTAGAAGACGCCCTTGCCGTACATCTTCTCGATGATGGCGCGGGGAGCCTTGCCGCGGCGGAAGCCGGGAATGTTGATGTTCTTGACGCTCTTGCGGTAAGCCGCATTGACAGCCTTTTCAAAGGTGTCGTGGTCGATGCTGAAAGTGATTTCGTACAGATTTTTTTCGATCTGTGCCGTTTTGACTGCGCTCATTGGTTTACATCCTCCGAAGATCATATGTGTTCATTTCTGTTTTTTGACACTTTTATTATAATAATATAGAAACGTCGTGATGTCAAGACTATTTTGAATTTTCTTTTATGCACCCGGCGGCGGGATGATCCGCGGAATGAAATTCAGGTAGTCCGCCGAGATGATCGAGCAGCGGATCCCGTCGTACAGTTCCGAGGACGGGACGTTGTACGTGCCGTGGATGTGCCCGAAGTAACAACGGTCAACACCGTACCGGTGCATCGTCTCGATCAAGGGCGTGCAGACGAAGTCCCGGAATACCGGCGGGAAGTGGAAGAAGACGAGGATCGGCTTGCCGGTCGCGTCGCGGAGCGGGGCGGCGCTCTCCAAGGCGAGCGTGAGCCGCTGATTTTCTCTTGCGACGATTTTTTCGTAGTCCGTTTCGTTCGGCGTGTTCTGCTGCCGCTCGTCCATGTACCAGCCGCGCGTGCCGCAGACGACGTAGTCTTCCGTTTCGTAGGCGTTGTTATAAAGAAAGTCGATCGTCGTGACGTTTTCCGCGGCAAAGACTTTCTTCATCTTGCTGACGGTACCCCACCAGAAGTCGTGGTTTCCTTTGCCGATCAGCTTTTTGCCGGGCAAAGAGTCGATCAGGCGGAAATCGACCATCGCGTCCTCAAGCGAGAGCGCCCAGGAAATATCGCCGGGGAGCACGACGGTGTCCTCCGGATTGACGATCGCACGCCACGTGCGCACGATCTTTTCGGTATGATCCTGCCAGCGGGAGCCGAAAATATCCATGGGCTTCGGCGCTTTGCCGGACAGGTGCAGATCGGCGATCGCGTAGAGCGACATGGCGTTTTCCTCCTTTGACGTGGTAGGGTATAACCGGCGGCGGGCCGGCGCAGAATAGAAAGCGAAAGGGAGTGACGGAATGGAACGGAAAAGCGAAAAGCACATCTCAGGCGTCCGCTGCGACGTAAAGAACTGCGCATATCATGACGGCGAGCTGTACTGCACGGCACAGCATATCGCGATCGGCCCGGGCACGGCGAAAAGCGCGTCGGAG
Organism: Clostridia bacterium; assembly: GCA_024404475.1. Classification (GTDB taxonomy): domain Bacteria; phylum Bacillota; class Clostridia; order Oscillospirales; family CAG-272; genus JAKSPV01. Next base: position 6,438 of record JAKSPV010000075.1, read on the forward strand.
ACGGTCTGCGGAACGTTTGAAAAGCGCGAGAGCTGACGTCAGTCGCCGAAAACGACCTTCGGCATCTCTTCCTTGTCCGTCACGCCGGTGAAACGAACGGGCAGCGTGAGAACCTTGGCAAGCGGCTTCGGAATGGTGCTGTGCCCGGCAGTTTGGAGTACACCGAGAAGATCGGCGGGCTCGTCGGACGGGGAAGACGCGCCGAGTGCCGCGAGAACGTCGGCGGGGAACTTGAACGGGCTGGCGGTCGAGGCGAGCACGGTCGGCGTCTCGTCGCCGGTCTCCCCGCGGTATTTCAGTACGGCGCCGAAGCCGACGGCCGTATGCGGATCTGCGAGATAGCCGATCTTCTCGAACGCAAAGCGGATCGAGTCAGCCGTTTCTTCCTCGGAGCACCAGTAACCGCTGAAAACGCCGCGGAGCTTTTCCATCAGCGCATCGGGCGCCGTATAGACGCCGTTTTCACTGAGCTGCCGCATCAGATCTTTCGTCAGCTCGCTGCCGCCGAGCATATAGAGCAGCCGTTCGAGATTCGACGAGATGAGAATATCCATCGACGGCGACATCGTTTCGTGGA
>JAKSPV010000076.1 GCA_024404475.1 Clostridia bacterium
TCGGCTTCGGTTCTTTCGAAGTCAAGAAGAGAGCCGCTCGCAAGGGCCGCAACCCCGCTACCGGCAAGTCCATCAAGATCGCCGCTTCCAAAGCTCCGGCTTTCAAAGCAGGCAAGGCATTCAAGGACGCCATTAAATAATCAAAGAAAAAGGGACGCACGGCGTCCCTTTTTTCATGCGAAAAGCCGCTCCGGGGAGCGGCTTTTTCTTATTTCAGGTCGGGGTAGTTCGCGATGTAGAGGTACTCGAGTTTCTCCTCGGAGATGCACGTCATCTGGTGCAGCGTGTTCCGCGGGACGTAGACCGAGTCGCCGCGGGCGACTTCCGCTTCCTCGTCGCCGAGGCGGAGCAGCGCTCTGCGGTCGAGGATGATGTGGATTTCCTCCTCGTCCTCGTGCAGCCCGAGGTGCGTCTTCTCGCCGGTCGCCACAGAAACGTACCCGAGCGAGACCGTCTCCGTCTCGGGCAGATCGAAGATCATGCGTTCGTCCGGCATCTCGCCGGGCAGTTTGATTTTCCGGATGTCCATGTCAGTCCCTCACTTTTTCGTCGAATTCATCATTTCTTCGTAAGCCGCGCGCGCCGCCGCGTCCTTCTTCTTCTGCCGGCGGATCGGAAGCACGACCGCCGCCGCCGCGCCCGCGAGGACAGCGGCAAGGAGGATGTAGTCAACGAATGCGGGGCACGAGTCGCCGAACAGGATGCTCGTCCGGCCGGCTCTGCCGGTGTGCGTGAAGCGCACGGCGAACTCGCCGCCGTAGGATTCCGCCGCCGCGAGCGATGCGATCGACGGGCCCGCCTCGAGTTTCACGTTCGAGAGCGTCAGCGTGCGCGGGCAGTCGAGCGCCGGCGCGCCTGCCGAGACGGTCACGTCCGCATTCTGGATCACGAGCTGCTGCGAAACGGCGATGGGCGCGTTCGCGTCCACGGTGCAGTCAAGGAACTTGACCGCGACGCCGGAGACGGCGAGCCCGTCGCTTTTGAGCGTGACTTTCGCGCCGTTTTCGGCAAAGAACTTCGCCGTGTCGAAGCAGACGGCGGCTTCCCCGCCGGCAGCGGTCAGCTCGCCCGCCATAAAGCGCGCGATGAGCGATTTATCGGTCGCGTAGCCGTAGAGGCCGTACTGGCCGCCGACGAGCGTCAGCGTGCCGTCGCCCTTGAAGGTAACGTCACCCTCGACTGCGAGCGCGACGCTCGCCGCGGAGATCACGTTGTCGCCGACGAGTTCGACGACGGCGCCGTCGGGGATCCGCATGCCGTACGCGCTCTGGGTCGTGATATGGAGATCCGTGAGCGTCAGCGTGTCGGTGCGGTTGTTCCAGTAGTAGCCGTCGCCGGAGGTGTTCTTATTGAAATACTGCACGTTGACCGTCTCCGTCACGGTACCGGCAAACGACGCCGGCGCGAGGAGCGCGGCGGCGAGCGCGGCGGCGAGGAGGACGGGGAGGAATCTCTTTTTGTTCCGCATACGATGATAACCTTTCGTTCGGGAGTTGTCCCGGGTGTTTTTTCCATTATACCGCCGGGCGGGGAAAATTGCAATAAACAGAGTGTGAATTTCAGCGAACCGCAACGATTTTTCGCGTCGGGAAATCCGGGAAAATCCGGAAAAAGATAAAAATTCTACGTTTTGCACAAAAACCGCACCCACTCGTGCGCGTATAGACACCCGCCGAACGTGCATAGAAAAGTTTTCAACAACTTGTGGAAAACGCTGTTGAAAGTGTGTGTTTTCGGGCTTTTCCGCGTCCCGCGGGGTCTGTTTTGTGGAAAAGTCCGTTGAAAACACCCCCGCATTGTGGAAAAGTCCGACTTCGCCGGTGTAGAAAATGAAAAATTTTCAAAAACCTCTTGACAGAATTTTCCGTCAAAACGGCACAAAAAAACGGACGCCGGAGCCGTCCGGGCGCCCCGGCGTGGTCAGCGTCCCGTCGGGCTCCGCGCGCCCGCTCTGCTTCCAGTATATGCCCGGAAACGCCCGTTTATGCACCCGCCGGAGGCCTCTTTTGTCCATAAAGTTCTCGGGGGACGCTTGACTTTTCCGAGCGCATGGTGTACAATAATTATAATCATGTGTATGATGGGGAGAAGTGTTTTTCCCCCGCACATGTTAATGATAGAAAGGATGGTGTGCTATGGATACTTTATACTGGATTCTGATCGTCATCGGTGCCGTCGTCGTTGCTGCCGTCGTCGCCGGTCTGATCTGTTTTAAAGCCGGCTACGCGAAGCGCAAGCGCATCGCCGAAGCCGAGATCGGTTCCGCCGAAGCGGAAAAGGTACGGATCCTCGAAGAAGCGAACAAAGCCGCAAACACCAAAAAGAAAGAAGCACTGCTCGAAGCCAAAGAGGAGATCCTCAAGGCGAAGAACGATTTCGACGCGGAAGTCAAGGACAGACGCGCTGAACTGACAAGACAGGAGCGCCGCGTGGCTGCCAAGGAAGAGATTCTTGACAAGAAGACCGAGGCGCTGGAGAAAAAAGAAGAAAACCTCGAAAAGAAAGACGAGACCCTGAACCGCAAGATCAAAGAAAACGAAGACCGCGAGGCGGAGCTCGGCAAGATCCGCGAGCAGCAGTTTCAGGAGCTGCAGAAGATCTCCGGCATGACCGCCGAAGAGGCGAGAGCGAAGCTCGTCGCCGATCTGGTCACCGACGTCCGCCACGAACAGGCGATGAAGCTGACCGAACTGGAGGAGGAATTCAAGGCTGAGGCAGACGTCAAGGCAAAGAACATCATTTCCCTGGCGATCCAGCGCTGTGCCGCCGATCAGGTCGCGGAAGCGACGGTCTCCGTCGTGCCGCTGCCCAGCGAGGACATGAAGGGCCGCATCATCGGCCGTGAGGGCCGCAACATCCGCGCCATCGAGACCGCCACCGGCGTCGATCTCATCATCGACGACACGCCCGAGGCGATCACGATCTCCGGCTTCGATCCGATCCGCCGCGAGGTCGCGCGCCTTGCGCTCGAAAAGCTGATCTCCGACGGCCGCATCCACCCGTCCCGCATCGAGGACATGGTCGAGAAGGCAAAGAGCGAGGTCGAGGCGTCGATCCGCCAGGCAGGCGAAAAGGCGACGTTCGAGACCGGCATCCACGGCTTCACGCCCGATATGATCAAGCTGCTCGGCAAGCTGAAATTCCGCACGAGCTACGGTCAGAACGTGCTGAACCACTCCATTGAAGTTTCGCTGCTCTCCGGCATTATCGCGGACGAGCTCGGCTGCGACTCGACGCTCGCAAAGCGTGCCGGTCTGCTCCACGACATCGGCAAGGCCCTGACCAACGAGGTCGAGGGCAGCCATGTCCAGCTCGGTGTTGAGATCGCGAAGAAGTACAAGGAAGGCCGCGAGGTCATCCACGCGATCGAAGCGCACCACGGCGACGTGGAGCCGCAGACGATGATCGCGATCATCGTGCAGGCCGCCGACGCCATCTCCGCCGCGCGCCCCGGCGCACGCCGCGAGAACCTCGAAAACTACATCAAGCGGCTGACGAAGCTCGAAGAGATCGCCGGCAGCTTCAACGGCGTCGAGAAGACGTACGCGATCCAGGCGGGCCGCGAGATCCGCATCATGGTCAAGCCGGAGGTCGTTACCGACGACGAAATGCCGCTCGTCGCGCGCGACATCGTCAAGAAGATCGAGAGCGAGCTCGAATATCCCGGACAGATCAAGGTCAACATCATCCGCGAGAGCCGCGCCGTCGATTACGCGAAATAAGAAACGCATAGAACGCGCAAGGGGTGCTTTTGCAAAAGCACCCCTTGACCCCGAAAAACCCGAAAATTGTTTCGTTTTCCCCAATACGGGAAACGGGACGCGTCCGAAGGTTTACAGAGAACAAAAAAACACCCGCCGTCGGTGGGTGTTTTTGTTTTGTTCGATCACAGAAAATTCGAGCAGTTTTCGCTTCTCTCGGCTTCCTTCGGGGATTTGCCGTTCGGCTTCATCCCGTCCTCTTCCGGAAGAGTCGGGGAGGGATATTCTTCCTCCGAGGCGCCCGCGGAGACCATACCGAGCTGATTTTCGTTCAGCTCAGCCGTGTTTTCATCTCTCAAGGGCTGATTGTTGGACGCTCTCCACCACGCCATGAAGTCCTCGCTGCTCATCGTTCTCCAGGAGCCCATATCTTTACCGAGGCCGAGTTCGCGCGCCATCGCTTCGGCCTGTTCTCTGGTGATGCCGGAGACGGGGTTGGACATGCCGAGAGCGCCGCCGGTGACCTCGCTGAGTTCTTTTTCGTTCAATTCATTCTTGTTTTTCATTTTTTCGTACCTCCGTCGGTTTTTCTTTCGAAGCGTCAGCTCCGCTCGTCTTACATCTCTTTATACGGGCGGAGGTGCAAAGTGGCTACAAAAATTCAGTTTTCTGCGGGAACGAAAGCGCCGTCCGCGAGCTTCGTGATCTCGGCGCCGCCCGTGGCGTAAAGTCCGTCCGCCGTCACGGCGTAGACGGTCGAATCGCTTTTCACGAGCAGGATGACGTCAGAGAGCACCGGCTTCTGCGAGCGGACGTTCACGGAGACGTACCAGACGTCGTCCACGAGGAACCAGAAGATGCCGTCGCCGGTCACGTCGATGCGGCTGACGTCGTCGGCAACGCGGCGCAGCTTCGACGAGCCGCTGAGCGCATAAAGTGTCTTGGCCCGGTCGGTGTAGTAGACGGTCTTTCCGTCGCGGCTGATCTCAAACGCCGTGACGTTCTCGGCGAGGACGGTGCCGTCGTCGGAGCCGTCCGCCGCACGGCGGACGAGAATGCCGTTTTCAAGAGAGAAGAGGTACTGCTCGTCGGCAGACCAAAGGATACGGCTGTTCCACCCGGCGGCGAACCATTCCGTGAGCCCGCCGTCCGTAAGGCGGCAGACGGCCGCCCCGGTGCAGTAAAGAACATCAGAGAAATGCGCGAAGTCGTGCCAGACGACGCTCGGGGTGTCCGAGGAGACGGTCGCCCTGCCGCAGCCGCGCGGTTCGCAGAGGGTACACGTGCCGGCGGCAAGCCGGACGGTGTCTTTCCCGGGCACGGCGAGCAGCAGCGTGCCGTCGGTGCCGGTGAAGAGGATCTCGGTCGCGTCGCGGTTCGTTTCCGCGGCGGGGAGGAGCGTTTCGCCGAGCGGGATGCGCTCGTCGTTTTCCTTCGTGTAGCGGTAGACGGTGCCGCCGCTCGTGGCGTAGATGCAAAGTCCCGCGTTATCGGTGGCGAGCGGAACGGCGTTCCGCCCGATGTAGATCGATTCCGAGCCGTTGAAGAAATACATTTTGCTGCCGACGTAGGCGCTGTCACCGATCGAGGTAACGGCGTAGACGGCGCTTCTGCCGTCGGGCGAGGGGACGAGCGACGTGACAGATGCCGCAGCGGTATCGGCGGCGATGACGTGCTGCCGGTGCAGGGCGACGGTGTACTGGACCGTCTGCCCGTCGGCGTCGCGGTAGAAGACGGACGAGCCGTCGCGCGAGACGCAGAAGACGGATGCGGCCGAGATCGGGAGCTCGTGCACGCCGGTCGCGTCCGCGAGCGTCAGCCGCCCGTTCGATACGTAGGCGGCAAGCCCGAGATCGGCGGAGCAGAACGTCCGGTACGGCTCCTCCGTGCCGGAGGAGAGCAGTTTCCCGGCGCGGACAGCGGTGTAGCCGTCCTCGCTCTGCCAGAACGTCACGGTGTCGCCGAGGGCGTAGCCGAAAGCGGGCTCCGGCTTGAAGAGGGCGCCGAGCACGGCGCCGGCGACGACAAGGATGAGCAGCAGAATCGAAACGATGAGAAGATTCGTCATTGTGCAGAGTTTTTTCACCCGCGCGACCGAACGTCCGGTCGGATCGGGCTGCACGGCGCCGCATGCGGGGCAGACGGTTCTGCCGCCGACAGACGCGCCGCAGGACGGGCATTTCACGGCGAACTCCTCCTTTTTGACGAAATGGTAATTTGCGCGGGAAAAAATCAGTGTTTGGTCAGGATGCAGGCGAGGATGTCGAGCGACGAGCCGGGCGCGGGACGGATGCCGTGGCCCTCACCGTCGTACGTGACGGACGTGTCGCCCGGGTGCATCGGCACCTCGGTGCCGTTATCGTTGTAGATCGCCTCGCCGGAGAGAACGGTGTACATCTCCATCGTGCCCCGGTGGACGTGGAAGCCGACGGAGTCGCCCTCGCCGAGGTGGACGAACGCGTAGTTCGGCATGTCGGCGTAGACCTCGTCCGGCGACACGATCCGGAAAATATCGGCGCGGCCGGTGCCGCCGCAGCAGTTCTCCTCGGGCGCGTTTGCAAGCTCGTTCTTTCTTCTGATCATGGCGCTGCCTCCGTTTTTTTCTATTATATAACGGCAGGGGCCCGTTTGTCAACTGCGCGGCGGTGTGCGAAAATCTCCGCTTGCTTTTCCGGGGGAAAAAGAGTACAATAAGGGGAGAAATATATCCTCGGAAGGACGGAACAGAAAAAATGTATCTTCGGGAGATCGAGCCGTTTGCCTGCGGGTTTGCCGCGGAGAAAAGTGAAAATATCAGCCGGAAGATCGCGGCGGGCATGTACGAAATCTGCAGGTCCCTGCCCCTCTCGCTCGATCCGGCGCTCCGGCTCGCCTCCGTCGATCCGGTCGGCTCCAGCCCGATCATGCAGCTCGCCGCGGCGTACCGCTTCGGCGACGGCATCTGTGTCGATGCCCGCGGCTTCGAGCGGAAAGCCGGGCAGTACCCCGAGCACGCCGACGCGCTCCGCGCGCTTGCCGCGGAGATGAAACCGTACGACACCTACGCCATGTTCCGCCGGACGATCACGAAAGAGGAAGACGACCTCATGCGCGCCCATACGCTTTGGGGCGGCACGTGGGGCGGGCACAGCAACCCGGACTACGGCCGGCTCCTCGCGCTCGGCACCGACGGGCTCCGTGAACTGATCGGAACGTGCCGCACACAGCACCCGGAGGCGGGCGACTGGTACGACGCATCGCTCCTCGTCCTCGACGGGATCGACCTTCTGGCCGAGCGCTTCCGCGCGCTCGCGATCGAG
>JAKSPV010000077.1 GCA_024404475.1 Clostridia bacterium
ATCTTGCGGAAATTCTCTTCGGCGAGGCGGGCTTCCTCATCGGCTGCCGCATCTTCTTTCCGTCTGCGGGCGAAACGCACGCCGCTCGGGAAAGCTTCCTCGATCCCGAAAACGCTGCCTATCGCATCGACCGTCTCCTGCCGGTACTTGCCGCCGCTGCAGTCCTTTATACCGCCGTCGCCGCGCTGCTCAGTTTCACCGGGAGCGGGACGCCTGCCTGCGGTTGGGCGCGCCTGTTCACCGGCGTTCATTACAAGACGGTTGACGAAGAGATCGCCCTCTGGGCGCGTTTTCTCGGCTTCCTTTTGCATCTCGGGCTTGGCCTGCCCGTTGCGATCCGATCTTATCGGCGCGGCTACGAAAAGCGCCTCGCCGCGACGGACGTCTGATAACGGCCTTCGTAACAAATCATAAAAAGCACGGCTCCGCGGAACCGTGCTTTTCTTTTCGCCATTCAGTTATCGAGCCGCACAAGGTCATCGACCGTCTCGCGCCGGACGGCGATGTAGGAATCCCCGTTCCGGAGCATCACTACAGGCGGCCGCGGGATGCGATTGTAGTTCGATGCCATCGAGTAGTGATACGCCCCGGTCGTGAGGCAGGCGAGAACGTCGCCGCGTCCGGTCGAGGACGGCAGCGGCACGTTTTCCTGCAAAATGTCGCCGCTTTCGCAGCAGCGGCCGACGACGGAGCAGATCTCGTCGCGCGGTGCGAAGAGATCTCCTGCAGGGAGGATCGTGTATTTCGCACCGTAAAGCGCCGTGCGGATGTTGTCCGTCATGCCGCCGTCCACGGAAACGTACGTCTTGTAGCCCGGGATGCGCTTGACCGTGCCGACCGTGTAGAGCGTCATGCCCGCGTCGGCGACGATGCTGCGTCCCGGTTCGAGCCAAATCTCCGGCAGGGAAATGCCGAGCGTGCGGGCTTCCTTTTTGAGGTGTGCCGCGAGCTCCGCGATCCGCGCGGGAATGTCGAGCACCGGCTGATCTGCCGTGTAACGGACACCGAAGCCGCCGCCGAGGTCAAGTACCTCCGCGATAAAGCCGTATTTTGCCTGCACCCCGGCGATAAAGCCGAGCATCACGTCTGCCGCCTCGATATAGACGTCTGCGGAGAAGACCTGCGAGCCGACGTGGCAGTGGAAGCCGCGGAGCCGTAGATGCGGCAGGGAAAGTGTTTCTCGCACCGCCTCCTGGGCTTGGCCGGTCTCGATCGCAAAGCCGAATTTGGAATCGACCTTGCCGGTCGAAACGGCGGCGTAGGTGTGCGGATCAATGCCGGGCGTCAGCCGGAGCAGAACATCCTGCACCGCACCGCGGCTTGCCGCCTCGCGCTCGACGGCGTAAAGTTCTTCGAGGTTATCTGCGACGAAGCAGCCGACGCCGGCGTCCATTGCGAACGAAATGTCAAAATCGGTCTTGTTGTTCGAGTGGAACAGCGCCTGCCCGAGCGGGAAACCGGCGCGCTTGGCCGTTTCGATCTCGCCGGCGGAAACGACGTCCACGCCGAGCCCTTCCTCCGCCATGATCTCGTAAAGCCGCTTGAAACTCGCGGCCTTCGAGGCATACAAAACACGGCACCGCGTGCCGAAAGCGTCTTCGAGCGTCGTGCGGTACTGACGGCAGCGCCAGCGGATCTGATGCTCATCCATGAGGTAGAGCGGCGTACCGTATCTGGCGGCGAGTTCCGTCACGTCCTGCCCGGCGAAAAGAAGCGTGCCGTCCCCGCGGACGGAAACGTTCTCCGCGATGCAGTCGTTTTGGCACACGCGCATCTTCTCTTCGCAGAGCGGCGCGTCAGCCGTGACACAGTCGCTGAATGTTTCTGTCGGTATCATATCGTATTCCTTTCGGCCTTGTCAGAGCATCTTCCGGCGCAGTTCTTCCGCGGAGAGCGGCGAGAGCATCGCCGGCGGCACGTCGAGCACGGTCTTGCAGCCGACGTCGCCGCGCGCGTTCATCCGACCGACGGCGCGCGCGAGCGCGACAAGGACGCTGCCCGTGAATTCGGGGTTGGAGTCGAGTGCGAGACGGTATTCAATCACCTGCTTGTTTTCATCCGAGAGACCGGTCACGCCGCTCGTGATGACGGAGCCGCCGTGCGGGAGCGCCGAGTGATCGCGGCGCATTTCTTCCTCGGTGATGAACGTCACCGTCGTGTCGTATTCGTCAAAGTATTTCGGCATCGTTTTGATCGCCCGCTCGATCGCGGTGAGATCAGCGCCGGGTTCTGCCACAACGTAGCATTCCCGCGTGTGCTTCTCGCGCGTCGAAAGTTCGGGCTGCTCACCGGCGCGGACGGCTTCGAGCGCTGCCGGAACGGGAACGGTGTACTGCCGCGCGTCAAGGACGCCGGGGATCCGGCGCACCGCGTCGGAGTGGCCCTGGCTGACGCCGCGCCCCCAAAACGTGTAGCTTTTACTGCCGGGCAGGATCGCCGAGGCGTACACCCGCGCGAGCGAGAACATCCCGGGGTCCCAGCCGCCGGAGATCAGCGCCGTTTTGCCGCCGGCTCTCGCCGCCGCGTCCACCGCGTCAAAATGCTGCGGGATGTCTGCATGCGTGTCAAAACTGTCCACCACGTTGAAGTCCCGGGCAAGCGTCGGCGTCATCTTCGGCAGATCAGTCGCGCTGCCGCCGCAGATCACGAGCACGTCAAACTCGTCTTTGAAACGGAGAACGTCCGCGGCAGGGAAGACGGGCACACCCGTCAGTGTTTTGACAGAGGCGGGATCGCGCCGGGAAAAGACCGCCGCGAGCGTGATATCATCCGCGCGTTGCGAGGCACATTCGACGCCGCGTGCGAGATTGCCGTATCCGTAAATGCCGATTTTCATGGTGATTCCTTTCAGATAGGGAGTGTCAGATCAGCGAGCGCATGTCGTAAAGACCTGCCGGCTTGCCGATCAGAAATTCCGCCGCGGCTAAGGCGCCTTCGGCGAAGAGCGCACGGCTGTGCGCCTCGTGTTTGAGCGTGATCGTCTCGGACTTCGTGCCGATCAGCACTTCGTGTGTGCCGACCGCGTCGCCCATGCGGATCGAGTGGATGCCGATCTCGTTCGGTGTGCGCTTCCCGTAGCCGGCTCTGCCCGTGTGTGCCGCAAGTTCCGGACGTACCTCCCGGATTGCCTCGGCGATCGCGAGAGCCGTGCCGCTCGGCGCATCTGCCTTGCGGTCGTGATGCGTTTCGACGATCTCGATCTCAGCGCCGGGCATCAGCGAGACTGCCTTTTTGGCAAGCTCAATTAAAAGTGCGATGCCGAGTGAGTAATTTGCCGCGAAGAAGATCGGCGTTTTCTCCGCCGCCGCGCGGATCGCCGCGCGTTCCTCTTCGGTCTGCCCGGTCGTTGCCAGAACGAGCGGAAGATGATTCTTGACAGCGAAGGCGAGCAGCGCCGCCGTCGCCGCGTGATGCGAGAAGTCAATGATGCAGTCTACGTTCGCGTTTGCCAGATCAAAGGAGGACGCGGTCGGGATCGTTTCGTCTCCCGTTGCCGTGACATCCACGCCCGAGGCGATCTCCCGCGCCGCGGCAGCCCGCTGCGGCGAGACGGATGACTTCCTGCCCCATGTGCCCGCCGATGCCGCTGAGTAGTATTCTCATATTCTTACCTCATACGTTGACACCTGCGGCGCGCATCTCGCGGAGCAGAACGTCAAGGTGCGCCGGCTCCATCTTCGTCAGCGGCAGCCGGATCACGTCGCTGCACTTGCCCATCGCGGCCATCGCGGCCTTGACGGGGATCGGGTTGACCTCGGAGAAGAGCGCATTAATGAGCGGGAGCAGCCGGAGCTGGAGCTCCGCCGAGCCCTTGACGTCACCGTCGAAGAAGCGGCGGCAGATCGCCGAGGTTTCGCTCGGGAGCACGTTCGAGAGCACGGAGATGACGCCCTTGCCGCCGAGCGACAGGATCGGCACGATCTGGTCGTCGTTGCCGGAGTAGATCGCGAGCTTGTCGCCGCATTTCGCGGCGAGCTCCGCCACCTGCGAGATGTTTCCGCACGCCTCTTTCACGCCGACGATATTTTTGTGATCGGCGAGTTTCGCGACGGTCGCGGGCAGAAGATTGCAGCCCGTGCGGCTCGGCACGTTGTAAAGGATGCACGGCTTCGTCGAAGCATCCGCGACGGCGCGAAACGACGCTTCAAGGCCGCCCTGCGTCGCCTTGTTGTAGTACGGCGTCACGAGCAGCATCGCGTCGGCGCCTGCTTCGCGCGCAACTTCGGGCAGAGAGATCGCGTAGGCGATGTCGTTCGAGCCCGTTCCGGCGATGAGCGGCACGCGCCCTTTCACCTGCTCGACGGCGAAACGGATCGCTTCGCGGTGTTCCTCGTCGCTGAGCGTTGAGCCCTCGCCCGTCGTGCCGACGGCGACGATCGCGTCCACGCCTTCGCTGATCTGCCAGTCGATCAGATCGGCAAAGGCGTTGTAGTCGATGCCGTCCTTTGTCATCGGGGTGATAATGGCGGTCGCAACACCTTCAAAAACAGGAGTTTTCATGGTCATATGTCCAACCTTTCGTCGTGTTTCGATAAGAAATCAATAAAAAAGAGAGACGGCGGGTGCTATCTCTCTGAAAACGCGGGAAACGTTTTATGGGATAGCTCTCCACATTGCTGTGACAGCAGGACGGATTTTCTCCGCACTGCCAGCGAGGACGGTTTGCCGCGTCGTCCGCTTCGGCACGCCCGCCTTTCCCGCACGGCTTCGGCAGCCGGTCTCGGTGCGGTACTCTTCGGGTGGTGCGCCTCTATCTTTTTGCATGTGGGGATTATAGCATACGGGACGCGTTTTGTCAAGGGCAGACGCGCAAGTTTCGCCGATTTTCCGCGGCATTTCACCGCTCTGGCAGTTTTTTCCCGGTATACCGCCTGTTTCCGGCGGAACAATATGGATAGAAATTCTTCTCGAGGAGGGCAGATGCCCATGAAAAAACGTATTCTTTCAACCGTCGTGCTGCTTTTTGCCGCCGCGCTCATCTTCTGCGCCGTACCGATGTCCGCCGCGGAGAAGACGGCCGCTGTTCCGGTTGACGGGACGACCGAAACCGTCCCCGCCGCCTCGAACGTCATCACGCATACCGTGGTGAAGGGCGACACGATGTGGAAACTCGCCGTCCGTTACGAGATCGGACTCAGCGAGATCATCGCCGCCAACCCGCACATCAAGGACCCGCACTGGATCTACCCCGGCGATGTCCTTTATATCCCGCTGACGGATACGGCAATCACGGACTACGAGTCCGAGGTCATCCGCCTCGTCAACGAGATTCGCAAGTCCTACGGGCTCGGCACGCTGAAAGCCAACTGGCAGCTTTCTCGCGTCGCGCGGTATAAGTCGCAGGATATGCATGACCGCGGCTACTTCTCCCACACGAGCCCGACCTACGGCAGCCCGTTCCAGATGATGAAGTCGTTCGGCATCTCATACAAGACGGCGGGCGAGAACATCGCGAAGGGGTACCAGACGCCGAAAGCGGTCGTTGACGGCTGGATGAACTCGGAAGGGCACAGAGCCAACATTCTGAACGCCTCGTTCACGGAGATCGGCGTCGGCTACGTCGCGGACGGCCGATACTGGACGCAGATGTTCATCGGATAACGAAAAAGCAGCCCCGGTTTCCGGGGCTGCTTTCGTTGATTTTACACCGTCGCGGGTTCTTTTTCGGCTTCTTCCGCCTTTTTCGCGGCGATCTTCTGGAGCTCTTCTTCTTCGAGCACGCGGTAGGCGACCTTCCCGACGAGCGTCTTCGGCATCTCGTCGCGGAACTCGATCTCGTACGGCATCGCGTATTTTGCTATGTTCTTCCGGCAGTACGCCATCAGCGTGTCGAGCGTTTCCTTCGTCGCGGGTACGTCGGCGGCGAGCTTGACGAACGCCTTGACCTTCTGCATCTTGTAGGAGTCCGGCACGCCGATCACGCAGCTCATCTGCACCAACGGGTGCGCGTCGAGGATGTTCTCGAGCTGGCTCGGGTAGACGTTGTAGCCGGAGGAGATGATCATGCGCTTCGCTCTGCCGCGGAAGTAGATGAAGCCCTCCTGGTCCATGACGCCGAGGTCGCCGGTGTAGACCCACGTGAGTCCGTCCGCGTGCGTGCGGAGCGTCTCGGCCGTTTCGTCCGGGTGATTCATGTATTCCTTCATCACGGTCGGCCCGGCAAGCAGAATCTCGCCTTCCTCACCGTACGGCAGCTCGCGGTCGGTGCCCGGCTCGACGATCTTGATGTACGTGTCCGGGAAGGGAACGCCGATGCTGCCTTCCTTGAACATGTGCGGCGGTGTCAGGCAGCAGGCGGTGACCGTTTCGGTCGTGCCGTAACCCTCGCGCACCTGAATGACCGCCTTGTGGTCGTAGAGGAACTTGTCGAGCTTCTTTTTGAGTTCAATGGACAAAGAGTCGCCGCCGGAGAAAACGCCCTTGAGCGAGGAGAGATCGGCGCCCTCCATCGAAGGCAGCCGGAGCAGCGCTTCGTACAGCGTCGGAACGCCGGCGATGAAGTTGCACTTGTACTTGACGATCAGCTTCGCGTAGCTTTTGGCGGTAAAGCGCGGCACGAGGATGCACCGGCCGCCCTGCGAGAGCATCGTGTGGATGCAGACGCCGAGACCGAAGCCGTGGAACAGCGGCATCGCCGCAAGCATCTTGTCGCCGACACGGAACATCGGGTTTGCGGCGATGACCTGCGCGCCGAGTGCGTTGAAGTTGCGGTTCGTCAAAACGATACCCTTCGTCGTACCGGTCGTGCCGCCGGAGTAGAGGATGACGGCAGGATCGTCGGGCCCGCGCTTGACGCGGTAGTTGTAGAAGCATGAGCGTGCGAGCCGCAAAAACGGCAGCCAGCGGATGACGGGCGCGTCGGAGGGGATCTTTTCGATCTTCCGAGCGTCGGTCAGCATGTAGCCGG
>JAKSPV010000078.1 GCA_024404475.1 Clostridia bacterium
GTAAGTGCGAGATACGTGGGGGAGGCAGGGCGCTGATGAGTAAAGAAGTCGCGGAGAGCGGGGCGGGCGTTCCGGCAGAAACCGAAGCGCTTCCCGAGGAAGTCGAGGTCATCGGCATCCGTTTCAAGGAAGCCGGCAAGGTTTACTACTTCGCGCCGGGCAACATCCAGTTCACCGAGAACGATGCCGCCATCGTCGAGACAGCACGCGGCGTAGAGTTCGGTTTTGTTGCCGCAGGCAACAAGACCGTCCCGTCGCGCGAGATCGTTCCGCCGCTCCGGACCGTGCTCCGGAAAGCAACGGCCGACGACTACAAGCGCTACGAGACCAACAAGGCCAAGGAAAAAGAAGCGTTCACGGTCTGCCTCGACAAGATCCGTGCACACGGTCTTGACATGAAGCTGATCGAAGCGGAATACACATTCGACAACAACAAGCTCGTGTTCTATTTCTCCGCCGATGGCAGAGTCGATTTCCGCGAGCTCGTCAAAGATCTTGCCTCCGCGTTTCACACACGCATCGAACTCCGCCAGATCGGTATCCGCGACGAAGCCAAACTGCTCGGCGGCCTCGGCATCTGCGGACGTCCTTTCTGCTGCTCAAGTTTTTTGTCCGATTTCGTGCAGGTCTCGATCAAGATGGCAAAAGAGCAGAACCTCTCGCTGAATTCCTCGAAGATCTCCGGCACCTGTGGGCGCCTCATGTGCTGCCTGCGGTATGAGTCCGCCGTCTATGAAGAGGGGCTCCGTCTCTCCCCTGCCGTTGACAGCCGCGTCAAAACGCAGGACGGGCTTGTCGGCACCGTCACGGAAGTCAACCCGCTCTCCGGCATGATCAAGGTAGCGTTCGGCGAACGCGGCAGCGAGACGTACAAAACGATCCACCGCGACAAGCTGACCGTCCTTCCTGGCGAGAAAAAAGGCCGGCAGCAAAACTAATTGCGGAATTTCGAACTTTTTTTCAAAAAGCCCTTTTCATTTTGCAAAAACTGTGCTACAATAAGACATCCTGATTGATGGAGGTATACATATCATGGCTTATAAGATCAATGCTGACGAATGCCTCGGCTGCGGCGCTTGCGCAGGTGAATGCCCTGTCGGTGCTATTTCCGAGAAAGACGGCAAGTTCGTTATCGATCCCGATACGTGCCTGGAATGCGGCGCTTGCGCCGGTGTTTGCCCTGTCGGCGCTCCTTCTGCTGACTGAGTCAGACAAAAAACAAAACAATATGTGAACACGGGACTGGGCCATCTCAGTCCCGTATTCATTATCACGGAGGCAAACATGACCGATCCCATTCTTCTGCCGGGTGAGCAGCTCGTGCCGATCAACGAATCGCTCCGGCTGATCCGCCGCAGCGGCGGTCTTACGTTCGGGACGGACTCGTATCTGCTCTCCGCGTTCCTGAAAGACGGAAAAGGAGCAAGGGCCGTCGATCTCGGCAGCGGCACTGGCGTCGTTTCCCTTTTTGCCGCGGCCAGGCGGCATTACGCAAAAGTGTTTGCAGTGGAGGTACAGCCCGTTTACGCGGAGCTGACCGCACGCAACGCCGCGCTGAACGGTCTTTCCGACGTGATCTGCCCGGTCACGGCTGATGTCCGCGACGTCAGAGAAGAAACGACGGGCGGAACCGTTGCCGCGGTCTTTTCCAATCCGCCGTACATGCCCGCCGCGTCCGGTTTTCCGAACGCGAGCGAAGAAATGAACATTGCGCGGCGCGAGGTCATCGGTACTGTCGCCGATTTCTGCGCGACGGCGTCCCGACTGCTTTCGACGGGCGGCATGTTTTACACAGTCTATCGGCCCGAGCGGCTGGCGGAACTTTTCTCCGCTCTTCGTGCCGAGCGGCTCGAACCGAAACGGATGATAACGGTCTATCCCGACGAAAACACCGCGCCGTGCCTCGTTCTCGTCGAGTCGCAGAAGGACGCGTCCCCGTCATTGCGCGTCTCGCCGCCGCTTCTCATTTACGAAGCGGCTCAGAAAGTCTACACCCCCGCGATGCAGCGGGTCTACGATACGTTTTCTCTTGACTTTCTCTTTTCGAAGGAGGGCTGACAGTGGAAGAAAAAAACAAAACGCTCGGCGGCGTTCTCTATCTCGTCGCGACGCCGATCGGCAATCTCGCCGATCTTTCCGAACGTGCGCTGAAAGTGCTCTCCGAAGTCGATTTCGTCGCCGCGGAGGACACGCGCAACTCCGGCCTCTTGCTCTCCCGCTGCGGCATCCAGAAGCCGCTCGTCTCCTATTTTGAACACAACAAGCGCGAGCGCGGCGAGCATATCGTCGGGCGGCTCCTTGCGGGCGAGAGCTGCGCGCTCGTGACCGACGCCGGCACGCCGGCGATCAGCGACCCCGGCGAGGATCTCGTGCGGCTCTGCGCCGAGCGGGGCGTTCCCGTCTCGTCGATCCCGGGCCCGTGTGCCGCGATCACAGCGCTGACGCTGTCCGCGCTGCCGACAAGGCGCTTCACGTTCGAAGGGTTCCTTCCGACGGAAAACAAGCCGCGGCGCGAACTGCTCGATGAGTTGTCGCACGAGACGCGGACGATGATCTTCTACGAAGCGCCGCACCGTCTGCGCGCGACGCTTGAGCTGTTCTCTGAAACGTTCGGTGCGGACAGACCGATCACGCTCTGCCGCGAACTGACGAAACTGAATGAAGAAGCAACCCGGACAACGCTCGGTGGGGCGGTCGCACTTTACTCGGGAAAAGAGCCGCGCGGCGAGTACGTGCTCGTCATCGGCGGAGGCAAGGCAAAAGCCGGAGCGGACGACTATCCGGAAGATCCCGCGGCACACGTCGAGGCGCTGATGGCAGGCGGACTCGACCGCATGGAGGCGATCAAAGCCGCCGCGAAGGCGCGCGGCCTTTCCAAGGGAAAATTCTACGCCATGCTCGAAGCGGCGAAAACGGACGGAAACGGCCGCTGAAACCCCGAAAACGATCAGCATTTTTGAAAAACGCCTTGCACAGCGGGCGTTTTTCTGTTATACTATGAGGAAGATTGGAGATTTGTCTTCGGCAGGAGGTGAAAGAAATGACGCTGTTCCGAAATGCAATGATTTATGACCGTGCGACGCGAATGTTCCGCCGCGCCGATATGCTCGAAAAAGACGGCGTTATTCTTGCCGTCGGCACTTTTCCGGAACCTGACGGTGCTGAGGTCGTCGATCTCACGGGTGCCTACCTCGTGCCCGGTCTCGTGGACGTGCACACGCACGGACATTCCGGATTTGATTTCAACACGGCGCAGGAAAACGCATATGATACCATGATGCGCGACTACGCGCTCGCCGGAACAACGTCGGTCATGCCGACCTTGGCGTCCGACACATTCCCGCATCTGATTGCCTCCGCGGAGGCGATCCGCCGGCAGACGGGTGCGTCACGCGGCAAGGCGTCGTTCATCGGACTGCACCTTGAAGGACGGTATCTGTCTCCCGTACGCCGCGGCGCACACGCCGCAGAGCTTCTGGCTAACCCCGATGCTGCCGAATTTGACGATCTGCGGAAAGCATATCCGGGCGCGCCGCTTCACGTTTCGCTCGCGCCGGAGCTGCCGGGCGCGGACGGATACATCCGCCGCGCAGTAGACGGCGGTGCTACGGTCGGCGTGGCGCACAGCGATGCCGATTTCGAGACAGCAGAGCATGCCGTTTCCCTCGGCGCGTCGTCTTTCACACATACGTTCAACGCGATGCGCCCCGTGCATCACAGAGAGCCCGGCGACGCCATCGCCGCACTCCTCACAGACAGCGCGTACGCCGAGTTTATCGCCGACGGCGAGCATCTGCATCCCGCGATGCTCCGCCTCGCCGTGAAGACGAAGCCGGCGGACAAGCTCGTTCTCATCACGGACTCGATGGAAGCGACTGGCATGCCGGACGGGCAGTACGCGATCGCCGGGCAGCCCGTCGTCGTCAAAAACGGACGCGCCACGTCGCCTGACGGCAAGCTTGCGGGCAGCACGCTGACGCTCTTCCGCGCCGTCTGCAACGTAATGAAGTTCTGTTCCCTGCCGCTCGAGACGGTCATTCCCTTCGCAACCTCGAATCCCGCCGAAATGGTCGGCGCCGGTGACGTCTGCGGCTCGCTCGAGATCGGCAAGCGCTGCGATTTTCTCGTTCTCCGCGACAAATACGAGCCGGTGCTCGAAGCCGTTTACGCCGGCGGTGTACCCGTCGTCTGACGCATATTTTTCTCCGGATTGGGAATTCTATCCGAAAAGACCAAATTCCGGAGAAACACATGAAACAGAATGCTTTTGAGAAGGCAGTTCTCTTTGTCATGCTGCTTTCGTCCTATGCCGCGGCGGCACTTCTTTCCGACGCGCTCACAGCCCGTTTTCCGCCGCTCGGTACCGCGTGCGGCACGGCGGCGCTGATTATATGGGAAGACACGCTTCGCATCGCCTCAACGGCCGTATGGCTGTCGGCGACACGACGTATGGCAGTCACGTCCACGCTTCCGGTATCAGCTCGCGCGTATGCCACGCGGCTCGTTCCGCTATGCCTCGCGTTTGCGCTGCCGGCGGCACCGCACGCCGCTGCTGCCGCCGCTTTTCTGATCGCTTTTGCCGTCCGGCCGGGACACATATTTACTAAGAATTCATACACACCGTAAGGAGTTGTTATTTTATGACTGAAAAGACACCGTTTTATATGACGACCGCGATCGCGTACGCGTCCGGCAAACCACATTTCGGCAACACGTTCGAGATCATCATGGCGGACGCCATCGCCCGCTACCGCCGCGAGCGCGGCTTTGACGTTTTCCTCTGCACCGGCACCGACGAGCACGGTCAGAAGATCGAAAACAAGGCAGCCGAAGCCGGCACGACGCCGAAGCTGTTCGTGGACGGCGTTTCCGGCACGATCCGCGGCATCTGGGACAAGATGAACACGACCTACGACCACTTCATCCGCACGACGGACGATTATCACGAGAGAGCCGTACGCAAGATCTTCACCCGCTTCTATGAGCAGGGCGATATTTACAAGGGCTACTACGAGGGCTGGTACTGCACACCGTGCGAGGCGTTCTTCACCGAAACGCAGGCAGAGGGCGGCAAATGCCCCGACTGCGGCCGTCCCGTACAGAAAGCAAGAGAAGAAGCATACTTCTTCAAGATGAGCAAATACGCCGATCGGCTGATGCAGTACATCGAGGATCACCCCGGCTTCATCGAGCCGGAATCCCGCAAAAAGGAAATGGTCAACAATTTCCTGAAAGCAGGACTCCAGGACCTCTGCGTCTCCCGCACCTCGTTCAAATGGGGCATCCCGGTCGATATCGATCCGAAGCACGTCACCTACGTCTGGCTCGACGCTTTGACGAACTACATCACGGCGCTCGGCTACGATCCCGACAAGACGTACGAGGAGCAGAGCGAGAAATTCAAGAAATACTGGCCTGCCGAGGTCCACATCATCGGCAAGGATATCCTTCGCTTCCACACAATCTACTGGCCGATCTTCCTCATGGCGCTCGACCTGCCGCTGCCGAAGAAGGTCTTCGCGCATCCGTGGTTCAACTTCGGCATGGACAAAATGTCGAAATCCAAGGGCAACGTGATCTACGCCGACGAGCTCGCCGAACGCTTCACGGTGGACGGCGTGCGCTACTATGCGCTCTCCCAGATGCCCTACGCGAACGACGGCTCGATCACGTATGATAACGTCATCAAGGTCTACAACGGCGATCTCGTCAACAACCTCGGCAACCTCGTCAAGCGGACGCTGGATATGCAGAAGAAGTATTTTGACGGCGTGATCCAGGCATCCTCGGCGAAAGAACCGCTCGACGCGGAGATCATCGCCGCCTGTACCGATGCGTATGCCTCCGTCATCGACAATATGGACGGCTACCACCTTGCCGACGCGCTTGCCGCCGTCTTCACGATGCTGTCCCGCGCGAACAAGTACATCGACGAGACAACGCCGTGGGCGCTCGCCAAAGACGAAACGAAGAAAGAACGTCTCGGCACGGTGCTCTATACCCTGCTCGAAGCGATCCGCTGGGCGGCCGTTCTTTTGAAGCCGTTCATTCCCGCCACCGCAGAGGAGATCCTCGCGGAACTCGGCACCGACAAGGTCTCTTACGACACGATCGGCACCGCGGAGCAGTTTGGCGGGCTCGCCGCAGGTGAGAAAGTAAACGACTCGAAGGTGCTCTTCGCCCGCATTGACGAGGCGAAAGTCCTCGCCGAGCTCGAAGCCGAGCGGCAGGCAAAAATTGCCGCCGCAGCTGCTGAAGCGAAAGCCAAGGAAAAGACCGAAGGATGTGCCGTGATCGGCATCGACGACTTCATGGCAGTCGAACTCCGCACCGCGAAAGTGATCGCGTGCGAGAGCGTGCCGAAAGCGAAGAAACTGTTGAAGCTCCAGCTCGATCTTGGTTACGAGCAGCGGCAGGTCGTGTCCGGCATCGCGAAATATTATCAGCCGGACGATCTCATCGGCAAAAAGCTGATCGTCGTCGCCAACCTCAAACCGGCGGTGCTCTGCGGCGTCGAGAGCAACGGCATGATCCTCGCGTCCGGTGAGGAGACCGTGCGCGTCGTCTTCCTCGATCCCGAAACGCCGCTCGGCGAGCGCGTCCGCTGATCCGATGACGCTGTTCGACACCCACACGCATTATTTCGACGGGCGCTTCGGGGCGGAATTCCCCGGCGGAGCGGACGAGGCGATCCGTCTTTCGCGAGAGGCGGGCGTTTCCCGGTTTCTCTCCTGCGGGACAAACGCGGAGAATTCCCGGGCGTCGGTCAGCCTTGCCGCGCGTGAGGAGGGCTTTTACGCCGCCGTCGGGCTCCATCCCGAGGACTGCTTCCCGCTCTCCGGCGAGGCACTCGAGAAGGAGCTCTCCGACATCCGCGCGATGCT
>JAKSPV010000079.1 GCA_024404475.1 Clostridia bacterium
GGTCAGCTCGTTCTCCGGAATGAGGCCGCAGGAGAGTAGCAGGGTATCGCAGTCGAAATATTCTTCCGTGCCGGGAATCGGTTTCCGCCCGTTCTGCTCGTCCACGGCGGAAATCTCGACACCCGTGACGCGTTCCTTGCCGTAGATTTTCGTGACTGTGTGCGAGAGCTTCAGCGGAATATCAAAGTCGTTGAGGCATTGCACGATGTTCCGCGCGAGGCCGCCGGAGTACGGCATGATCTCCGCGACGCAGAGTACTTTTGCACCCTCGAGCGTCAGCCGGCGCGCCATGATGAGTCCGATGTCGCCGGAGCCGAGGATGACCACGCGCCGCCCGGGGAGATATCCTTCCATGTTGACATAGCGCTGCGCCGTGCCCGCGGTGTAGATGCCGGCGGGACGTGTGCCGGGGATATTGAGTGCCCCGCGGCTTCTCTCGCGGCAGCCCATCGCCAGAATGACGGCTTCCGCTTCGAGCGTCACCAGTCCGCACTCAGGCGAGACGAACGTGACCTCGCGCTCTGCCGTGACGGACAGCACCATTGCGTCCGTCTTGATTTCGATACCGTCTTCTCTCACTTTGTCGAGAAAGCGTCCGGCGTATTCCGGTCCGGAAAGTTCCTCGCCGAAGCGGTGCAGACCAAAGCCTGCGTGGATGCACTGATTGAGAATGCCTCCTGGCTCTTTGTCGCGCTCGACGATAAGAATGTCGCCTGCGGGGAGCCCGGCATTAAACGCCGCGTGTGCCGCGGCAAGACCGGCGGGACCGCCGCCGATGATGACCAATTTCTTTTTCATTCCGATGCCTCCTCACCGTCCCGCGGCAGAACGAGATATGAACCGCCGCCGAACTGCGTCACTTTGTCGAGCGTCACACCGGCTTCCTTGGCGAGCAGTTCCGCGACACGCGGCGAGCAGAACCCGCCCTGGCAGCGTCCCATGCCGGCACGGACGCGGTGTTTCACCATATCGACGGTTGTCGCCGGGATCGGCGCGTGCATCACTTCAAGAATATCGCCTTCTGTGATCGTTTCACAGCGGCAGATCACGCGGCCGTAAGCGGGATTCTTCCGGATCGCCTCGGCTTTTTCCTCGTCCGTCATTTCGATAAAGCGCTTCGGGTTGCCGTCTTTCCGGCGTGTCGGAATGTAGTTCTTCTTTTCGGTCAGTTTGAGACCGTCCTCGCGGAGCAGGGAAAGGATGTATTCTGCCGTCGCGGGCGATGACGCGAGACCGGGCGAGGACATCGCCGCTGCGTGGATGACGTGCGGCAAATTGTCAGCGTGCTGCACGTAGAAATCGTACTGCGTCGCATTCGGACGGACGCCGGAGAACGACTTGATAACGCCGCGCAGCGGCAGGTTCGGCATGATGCGAAGCCCGCCCGCGGTGATCTCCGCAAGCCCTTCCGCCGTCGTTTCCTTGTCGTCGGCGGAATCGACCGGCTCGGCGTTCGGCCCCGTGATGAGGTTGCCGCCGGGCGTCGGACTGACGAGGATACCTTTGCCTTTCTTGGACGGCGTGACGAACAGCGTGGAGTTCGCCATTTTGCCGTACTGTTTGTCAAAAACGAGGTACTGTCCGCGGCTCGGCTTCGAGACGACGGAAAAATCCCTGTCGGCCATGAGAGATGCAATCTCCGGTGCGCCGAGACCGGCAGCGTTGACGAGATACCGCGCCGCAAGCGGTGTTCTGCCGTCCGAGACGATCCAAAGGCCGTCCTTATATTCGATTTCGGACACGCGGTAGCCGAGACGGAAGTCGGCACCGTTCAATGCGGCGTTTTCCGCCGCCGCGATCGTCAGACCGTACGTGCTGACGATACCGGCCGTCGGCGCCCAAAGGGAAGCGACCGCCTCTTTTGAAACGTTCGGTTCCATCCGGCGGAGCTCGTCACCATCGATGATGCGAAGACCCGGTACGCCGTTTTTGACGCCGCGTTCGTACAGCATTTTGATGTGCTCGACGTCTTCTTCGCTGAAAGCGATCACGTGGCTTCCGATGCGTTTGTAATGGACGCCGAGTGTCCGACAGAGGTCGGGCATCAGTTCCGTGCCGCGCACGTTCAGCTTTGCTTTGAGCGTGCCGCATTCGCAGTCGTAACCCGCGTGGGAGATCGAGGAATTAGCCCGGCTGGCGCCGTAGGCGACGTCGGGACCTGCCTCGCAGACCGCAACGCTGACGTCAAACATGGAGAGCGCGCGGGCCGTCAGTGAACCGGTGCATCCGGCACCGATGATCAATACGTCGTAGATTGTCATAAATAAATCGTCTCTTTCCGTGGCATTCACGGCGGCACGGGATGTCCCGTCCGCCGGAAACAGTATATCACAAAACGGCCGTCTCCGCAATCTCCGTGGGAGAACTTTTCGTGCTTTTTGCACGGATTTTTCCGTTCTTTTACAAGGAAAAACAGTCCGTCGGCAGCGTCGGTCTGTTGACATTCCAAAACGCCTGTGATAAAATACAATGAAAGAGAATCATATACCGCTCCCGTCCGGCGGTGCAGGACGGAGAAGGAGAAACATATGGAATTTTCGGAACTCAGAGACCAGAACTCGTATGAGGCGGCAAAGGCGCTCACGGCCGAGGTCGAAAAGGTCGTCGTCGGCAAACATCACGAGGTCACGCTGCTCGTAACGGCGCTTCTCGCCGGCGGTCACGTTCTGATCGAGGACGTCCCCGGCGTCGGCAAGACGACGCTCGCCTCCGCTCTTGCCGGAAGTGCGGGACTTTCGTTCCGCCGTGCGCAGTTTACGCCCGACGTCATGGCATCCGACATCACCGGCTTTTCCATGTATAACCGCGCCAAGGAATCGTTCGAGTTCCGCGAGGGACTTGTCATGTGCAACATTCTGCTCGCGGACGAGATCAACCGTGCCAGTCCGAAAACGCAGTCCAGTCTTCTGGAAGCGATGGAGGAAGGCCGCGTTACCGTGGACGGTAAAACGTACGTTCTTCCCGAGCCGTTCATGGTGATCGCTACCCAGAACCCGAGCGGCTATGTCGGCACCTATCCGCTGCCGGAGGCACAGCTCGACCGTTTTGCCATGCGCATTTCGATGGGCTATCCCACTGAGGAGGAGGAAATCTCGATCGTGACCGACCGCGCCGCCGGAAACCCTGCCGCACGTTTGAAAACGGTCTGCTCCGTAGAGAACATCAACGCCATGCGCGCCTCCGCCGCCCGTGTCCGGATCGCGCCCGAGATCACCCGCTATATTGTCCGTCTCGTACAAAAAACGCGTGACGAAAAACGTTTTGCACTCGGCGCAAGTCCGCGTGCATCGCTTGCTCTGATGCGTCTCTCGCGTGCCTATGCGCTGCTGCGCGGCCGCGACTACGTGACGCCCGAGGACGTTTCCGCGCTGTATCTGCCTGTCTTGTCACACCGTCTCGTCCTCAGTCAGGAAATGCGGATGAATCACGCCCGTGTGGAAGACGTGCTCGGCGAGATCCTCCGTGAGACGGAGGCACCGATCCGCGCCGCACGTGCCGCGGAGAAACAATGACGACCCCGCTCCCCCGTCGGCGCGTTTTTACACCCGGCCCCGGCTTTTGGGTGTGGCTTGTGCTCGCCGCCGCGGCAGTCGTTATAAGTCAGGCGCTCCGGTCAACTGTTTCCGCGATGCTCCTGTGGTTCGTCCTGCTCTTTTTGCCCGCCGCGCTGATATACGTTTTCGTCGGTTATTTCGGACTCCGTGTCTACGTCAACGCCGACAAGACGCGTG
Organism: Clostridia bacterium; assembly: GCA_024404475.1. Taxonomy (GTDB): domain Bacteria; phylum Bacillota; class Clostridia; order Oscillospirales; family CAG-272; genus JAKSPV01. Next base: position 3,732 of record JAKSPV010000079.1, read on the forward strand.
CGGAAAAGGGCAGTACGCTGTCGTATGACGTGAACGTGATCAACCCGACGCCGCTTTGCTTTCCGATCGTGGAGGCGGCCGTTTCCGTTCCGCAGCCGGACGGCGTCCGCTGCACCGCACAGCGGCTCGTCCTCTGCCTTTTCCCGTTTGGTAATTATGAGCTCCGTCATGACGTCACGTTCCGTTACCGCGGTATGTACGACATCGGCGTTGACTGCATTTACGTGACCGATATGTTCCATATGTTCCGCATCCGTCGGGATGAGGAACTGTTTCATACCGTCCTCGTTTTCCCGCGCCGCCTCGCGATGGAAAAGGACGCCGACGCCGCTGTCTCCGATGACGTGCCGAGCGCCGTCATCCGACCCGTCCGCGAACAGAGCGCAAGTGAGGTCGGCAACGTCCGCGAATATCGCGCGGGCGACCTGATCCGCAGTATCCACTGGAAACTCTCCGCGAAAAGCGAGGATTTTCTGGTCAAGGAGTATTTTTCCGACCGCGACCGGTCGGTCTATATCCTTTGCGATTATTCCGGCGCACAGCAGCCGGCCGTGACCGAAACCGAGCCGGTAAAGACGGAAGATAAGCCGGAAAAAGAGAAGAAACGTATGCTCAGCCCCGACGGTCAGCGCCTTCGCGGAAAGGAAGCCCGCGCGGCGAAAAAAGCCGAGAGGGAAGCGCGCCGCCGTGCGAGGGCACTCGGGACGCTGGCTGCTTCGCCGGACAACGCGGACGACAGCGACGGGCGATTCGTGACTCCCGCATTCCGTTCGGAAATCGACGAATACTGCGCCGACGGTATCGCGGAGATCGCTGCCTCGGCGGTCGTTCGTGAACTGCTTGCAGGGAACACCTGCAAATTGGTCTGGTATGACGTCCGTCGGGAAGACGCACCGCTTCGGTTGGTGGAACTCAGTGACCTTGCTGATCTCGACGCCGTTTGGGACGATTTCGTCACGACGCCCGCCGCCGACAGTGAGCACGGCGTTGCTCTTCTGGCATCACGGATCGAGGAGTCGATGAACGTCACGGTTCGTGTCTGTACGGCGCGACTTGATGACGGAACGCTCGACGCCGTCGCCGCGATCCCCGCGTCGCTCGGCGGTGCCGGTTCCGGCTGTCACGCCGAAGTTTTGCTTTTTAATCCTGAAGAAAAATACGACTCGATATATGCCCGCCGACACTTTGTTTCCTCGTGCCGCGAAAAACTGCGCGAGGGTGGTGTCGCCGTCCGTGAAGTGCACGAGGTGCACGCGTCAGACGGCCGCGGATCGTTTTCATTTCGCTGAATTACCGTCCGGACGGACGAGAAGGGAGGTGCCGCATGAAAAAGGATATTGCTGCCGTGCAGCCCGTATACCGTGTTCCTGTGGGCGGAATGTCGTTTGGTGCCTTTCTGCTCGGTTTTCTGAGCCGGACGATGATCGCCGCACTTGGCGGCGCCGGCATCGCGCTTTTTTGGGGCGACGCCATGCGCATGGTCTCGCTCGGTTCCGTTGAGGAGACCTCGTCCGTTTCCACCGGAGCGATCGTCTTTGCCGCGATCCTGACGGCGCTTGTTGTTGCCTTTCCATCGCTCAGTTATAAAACGCGTGTTTCCGTCCCGCTCGGTGCGGGCATCCTTTACGTATTGATCGTAACGCTTATAAACGGCTCGCCGCTCGTTTTCTGGGAAGCCACGCGCTGTTTCATCAATACTTCACTTCGCACGCTTTCGCGCCTTGCTGCGTCGTTCAGCAGCTACACCGATTTTCTGATCGGGAAGGACACGTACGATTTCGGCGGCCCCTCGAAACTTCTGCCGCTGTTTTTCGCCGTTTTCACGATACTTGTGACGCTTCTGATCTCCTGCCTCACGATCAACGCTGTCAGGATCGTACCGCTGGCAATCAGCGTGTCGCTGCTTACGCTCCCGATTTTTATTCTCAACGTGACGCGCACGAATTACGGTGTTGCGCTGATCATTCCGTTCATCGCCGGTGTCGTGGCGCTTTGGATCTGTGACCGGCGCTATCTCGGTTCGCGGACGCGTGCCGCGGAGCGGAAGCAGAAACGCGCTGCCAGAAAGGCCGCCAAGCGGGAAGAAAAGCGTCTTCGCCGTGAGGAGAAACAACTCCGCCGCCATAACGCCGCTGTCGCTTATTATGATGTGATCGACAACGGCGGAACGAAAAAAGAGGCACGCCGTGCCCGCCGCCGTGTGCTCCACGCCGAATCGATCGGAAAGAGAGAACGGCGCCGGACGAAAAAAGAGGAAAAGCGTCTCCGTGCCGCCGAAGCAAGAAAAGAAAAGAAAGCGCTGGCCCGTGCAGCACGTGAAGCCGACCGCGCCGAAAAAGCCTCTGCCGGAAAACTTGCCCCCGCTATTCGCCGTCAGAAAAAGAAGGCGGTAAGAGAGGCCGCAAAAGCCGCGAAACAGGAAGAGCATCGTATCCGTACGGAGAACCGTAAGGCGGCAAAGGCGGCCCGTGCCGCCGAGCGCCGCAAAAAGCGGGCGGAGAAGCGCGCCGCGGACGAGAAAAGACGCGCCTACCGCCGCCGTATCGCCGCAGGAGGCGGCTTTGCCGGCTTTATTTCAGCGCTTCTTTCCCTGGTCGTGGCGTCGATCATTGCAGTCCGCTGCCAGTCGCTGGCGCCCGTGATCCCGCCGCTCTACGACCCGATCAGCGCGATCAACGAAGAGATCACCGCGATCCTTTCCGGCGGCGATGTCGACCTCAACGAGCTTGCAAAACATATTGATATCCCTGAACTGCACGACAGAACGATCAGCTTCGATCCGGTCGTCGAATGGCAGAAGCCCTTTCTGACGGTCGAATCGTCGATCAGAATGCCGATCTACCTGCGCCATTGGACGTCTTTTGAGTACGATCTGACAGGAAACGCCTGGCGCGGCTCATCCACCGATTACGTGGATGCCTACCGGACGCTCTTCGGCAAGAAATTCTCGCCGGACGAGATCCGGACGAACTATTACCGGTATCTTTACCCGACGGCGGTGAATGCGACGTCGTTCGGCGCGGGCCGCAGTTTCTACGAAGCCGGTTTCGCGTCGGCTTTCGTGACGGTCAGCCGGCTCGAGGGCTCGGATTACCTTCTTTACGTTCCCGCCTATCTCGA
>JAKSPV010000008.1 GCA_024404475.1 Clostridia bacterium
ATGTACCGCAAGATGTCGCCCGAGACGGGCCGCTTCTTCGACTTCATGACCGAGCACCGGATGTTCGACCTCGAAAGCCGGCCGGGCAAGCATATGGGCGGCTACTGCACGTTCCTCGAGGACTACCGCTCGCCGTTCATCTTCTCGAACTTCAACGGCACCTCCGCCGACGTGGACGTTCTGACGCACGAGGCGGGACACGCGTTCGAGGCGTTCACCGCGAGCCAGTGCCAGCCGCTGCTCCGTATGGTCTGGTCCTCAAGCGAGATCAACGAGATCCACTCAATGACGATGGAGCACTTCGCGTACCCGTACATGGAGAGCTTCTTCGAGAACGCCGACAAGTACCGCTACTACCACCTGACGGACGCATTCCGTTCGATCCCGTACCTCGTCTCCGTCGATGAATTCCAGCACCGCGTGTTCGAGAAGCCGGAGATGACGGCCGAGGAGCGCTACGCCGTGTGGCGTGAGATCGAGAAGACCTATATGCCGTGGCGCGACTACGACGGCTGCGAATTCCTCGAAAAGGGCGGTTTCTGGATGCAGAAGCAGCACATCTTCCTCTACCCGTTCTACTACGTCGATTACGCGCTCGCGCAGATGTGCGCGTTCCAGTATTACGACCGCATGAAGACCGACCGCGCCGCGGCGTGGGCGGACTATTACCGGCTCTGCCAGGCGGGCGGCAGCCGCGGCTATTTCGAGCTGCTCGGCGTCGGCAAGCTCGACAATCCGTTCCGCGAGGAGACGGTGCGCCGCGTCGTTTCGAGCGTCATGGCAGACCTCGAAGCGCAGCCGTTCTGATATTCACAGAGACAAAAACAGCTCCCTCTCGCCGGGGGAGCTGTTTCTTTGCTGTTAGAGTGCTTTGAGAAACGCGGCGAACGCCGTCGGGATCGCATAGCGGCGCGAAAGCGTCCCGCGGTCGGCGAAGACGAACGGTGAAACGTCCGTTTCAGGCTCGGCAACGCGGATGCGGTAACCGCGCATCTCCCACGTGATGTGCGTGAAAACGTGCTTTGCGGGCGACGTTTCCTCGATCCGGAGCGGTTCGAGATGCATTTCCCGGCGGACGTAAGCGGTCGCCTCGTCCGGCGAGAGATACCCTTCGACGTTCGGCAGTTCCCAGAGCCCGGCGAGCAGCCCCGCATCCGGGCGGCGGCAGATCGCCAGCGAGCGGTCGGAAACGACGACGAGCACGGTGCGCTCCTCCGTCCGGTGCGGCGTCTTTTTGATCCTGACGGGATAGCTTCCCTCGGCGCCGAGCGCGTGCGCCCGGCAGAGGCCGCGGAGCGGACATTCGGAGCAGCGCGGCGATTTTGGCGTGCAGACGACGGCGCCGATCTCGATCATCGCCTGCCCGAAGTCACCGGGGCGATCTTCGGGGATATAGGGACGAAGTTCCTCCTCGACCGCCGTTTTAGTATGCGGGTCGAGCACGTCGCGGTCGTCGGCGCGGAGCCGCGCCAGAACACGTAGGACGTTTCCGTCCACGGCGGGCTCGCGTTCATTATAGGCAAACGCAGAAATCGCTCCAGCTGTGTAACTGCCGATGCCCGGCAGGGTGAGCAAGTCCTCTCGCGAGGCGGGAATTGCGCCTGCAAAAACACGCACGACGCGCTCCGCGGCGGCTTTGAGATTTCTCGCCCGGCTGTAATAGCCGAGACCTTCCCAGAGTTTCATCAGCCGCTCGTTTTCGACGTTTGCCAAAGTGTAGACGTCCGGCAGCGCGTCAATAAAGCGGGCAAAATACGGCTTCACCGCCTCGACGCGCGTCTGCTGGAGCATGATCTCCGAGATCCAGACGCGGTAGGGTGTCGGCTCGGTGCGCCAGGGGAGCTCGCGGTGTCCCGCGTCGTACCACGCGAGAAGCGCCGGCGCAAGTCCGTCGAACCGATCGATGTTTCCGTTTTCCATGGGCACTCCCCCTTTCCACAAGGATGATACCACAACTCGGCGCCGGCGTCAAGCGCCGCCCGGGTGAAGACGTCGGGACGTTCCCCGTTTTTTCGCTCCTGACGGGCGAAAATCGGAGAAAAATTTGCGCGGAACTGTTGCAATTTGCCGACGAAGATGATATACTAAGGGACGTAAATGCGATGATGAAGTCGGCAAACCGAAACGTTCACGCCACAGAGAGGACAGCCACGGCTGAAAGTTGTCCGCGCGGGCACGGCACGCCTTTCGCTTCGGAGCAGGTCGGATCAAAGCCGCACGGCCGGTAGTCCCTCCCGGGCGTCCCCGTTACAGGACAAATGAGTGTTGGCTCACGCCGGAAACAGGGTGGTACCGCGGATCATTCCGTCCCTCGATCGAGGGGCGTTTTTTATTTTCTCCGCCCTCTGCGTGAAACAAAAAATTCGTCAAAAATACGGAAAGAAGGTTCCCGCATGAAAGAAACATTGGAAAAGATCAAATCGGCAGCCCTTGCGGAACTTGCCGACAAGGACGCCGATCTTGAAGCCCTGCGTATCAAATACCTCGGCAAAAAAGGCGAGCTGACTGCCGTCCTCCGCGGCATGGGACAGCTTCCCGCCGAGGAGCGCCCCGTCATCGGCCAGCTGGCCAACGACGTCCGCGCCGCGATCGAAGAAGCGCTGAACGCGCGTCTTGACGAGGCAAAGGAAGCCGCGCTCCGCCAGAAGCTCCAGAAAGAAACGCTCGACGTGACCGTCCCCGGCGACGAGGCGCCCGTCGGCCATCTGCATCCGCTCACCCGGATCCAGCGCGAGATGGAGGACATCTTCCTCGGCATGGGCTTCTCGATCGCCGAAGGCCCCGAGGTGGAATACGACTACTACAACTTCCAGGCGCTGAACATCCCGCCGGATCACCCGGCGCGCGACACGCAGGACACGTTCTACATCACCGAGAACATCCTGCTCCGCAGCCAGACGTCGCCCGTGCAGGTGCACGTCATGGAAAGCCAGCAGCCGCCGATCAAGATCATCTCCCCGGGGCGCGTCTACCGCTCCGACGCCGTGGACGCGACGCACTCGCCGCTCTTCCACCAAATGGAGGGCATGGTGATCGACAAGGGCGTGACGATGAGCGACCTCAAAGGCACGCTCGCGATGTTCGCCCGCCGGATGTTCGGCGAGGAAACGAAGATCCGCTTCCGTCCGCACCACTTCCCGTTCACCGAACCGTCCGCCGAGGTGGACGTCTCCTGCTTCCTCTGCGGCGGCAAGGGCTGCCGTTTCTGCAAGGGCGAGGGCTGGATCGAGATTCTCGGCGCGGGCATGGTGCACCCGAACGTGCTCCGCAACTGCAACATTGATCCCGACGTATACAGCGGCTACGCTTTCGGCATGGGCATCGAGCGCATCGCGCTGCTCAAATACCACATCGACGATATGCGTCTGCTCTACGAAAACGACACCCGTTTCCTCGGGCAGTTCTGATGGGAGGTACGGATTACTATGAAACTGTCAATGAACTGGCTCGCTGACTTCACCGACGTCAGCGACGTCGATATCAAATCCTACTGCGACAGAATGACCGACACCGGTTCAAAGGTCGAGGGTTACGAGATCCTCGGCGACGAGATCGAGAACGTCGTCGCGGGCCGCGTCGTTTCGATGGCGCATCACGAAAACTCCGATCACCTCTGGGTCTGCCAGATCGACTGCGGCGAGAGTTCCCTCCGGCAGATCGTCACCGGTGCGCAGAACGTGCACGAGGGCGACATCGTTCCCGTGGCGCGTGCCGTGGCAAAACTCCCCGGCGGCGTCGTGATCAAACCCGGCAAGCTCCGCGGCGCCGCGGCCGACGGTATGCTCTGCGCCGTCGCCGAGCCCGGTCTCCCGACGCACGACATGCCCGGCGCGATCGCCGACGGCATCCTCATTCTGAACGACGTCGGTCTCGGTGATGCCGTGCCCGGCACCGACATCCGCGAGGTCTGCGGACTTTCCGACAAGATGGTCGAGTTCGAGATCACCTCGAACCGCCCGGACTGCCTCTCCGTCATCGGACTTGCCCGCGAGACCGCCGTCTCGTTCGGCAGAGAGCTGAAACTCCACACCCCCGAGGTCAAGTCGCTCAGTGACGGCGACGACGTTTCCCGTTACCTCAAAGTAGACGTCAAGGCGACCGATCTTTGCTTCCGCTACGCGGCAAAGGTCGTTAAGAACGTGCGCATCGCGCCGTCTCCGCTCTGGCTCCGGATGCGTCTGCGCGCCGCCGGCGTCCGCCCGATCAACAACATCGTGGACATCACGAACTACGTGATGCTCGAATACGGCCAGCCGATGCACGCGTTTGACTACGCCTGCCTCTCCGGCAGCCACATTATCGTCCGCCGCGCCGCGGACGGCGAGACGTTCGTTTCACTCGACGACAAGCCGCACACGCTCGACGGCACGATGCTCGTCATCGCCGACGAGCAGAAGCCGGTGGCACTCGCAGGCGTCATGGGCGGCGCCAACTCCGAGATCACCGATGCGACGAAGACCGTCGTCTTCGCGCCCGCGATGACCCAAGGTCCGTCCGTCAGCGACTCCGGCAAGAAGCGCGGGATGCGCACCGAGTCCTCGTCCCGTTTCGAGAAAGGTCTCGACTCCGAGAACTGCATGCCCGCCCTCTGCCGCGCGTGCGAGCTCGTGCAGATGCTCGACGCCGGTGACGTCGTGGACGGTGTGATCGACGAGTACCCCGTATCGAAGAAGATCGCGGAGATCACGCTCGATCCCGCGAAGATCAACGCGTTCCTCGGCACCGACATTCCCGCCGCTTTCATGGAAGAAACGCTCGAAAAACTGTGGTTTAAGAATCTCGGCGGCGGCAGATTCGCCGTTCCGTCGTTCCGCGATGACGTCCGCTGCATGAACGACGTCGCCGAGGAGATCATCCGGATGTACGGCTACAACGCACTGCCGGACACGCTCTTCTCCGCGAGCGCCACGCAAGGCGGCCGCACGCGTCATCAGAATTACGAAAAACTGATTCGCGACACGCTTGTCGGCGCGGGTCTCGACGAGATCCAGACGTTCTCGTTCATCAGCCCGAAGCAGTACGACCGCATCGGTCTTGCCGCCGACAGCACGCTCCGCCGCTCCGTCGTCATTTCCAACCCGCTCGGCGAGGATACCTCCGTCATGCGCACGACGCTTCTGCCGTCGATGCTCGACGTGCTCTCGACGAACTGCAACGTCAAGAACAGAAACACCGCGCTCTTCGAGTGCGCCGCCGTGTACCTCCAGGGCGAGGACAAGACGAAGCTTCCCGAGGAGCCGAAACACCTCTCCGTCGGCTGTGCCGACAGCGACAACACCGGCCGCTCGTTCTACCGCGTCAAGGGCTTCGTCGAGGCGCTGCTCCGCGTCAGCCGCATTTCCGCTGACTTCGTCGCCTGCCGCGATAACCCGACGTTCCATCCCGGCCGCTGCGCGTCCATCGTTTCGGGCGACAAAGTGCTCGGCGTCATCGGCGACATCCACCCGTCCGTCTCGGCGGCTTACGGTTTCTCCTGTCCCGTCACGCTCTGCGAAATGGACGTCGAGGCGCTCTACGCGCTCTACGACGACGATTACGCCTACAAGTCCCTGCCGCGCTTCCCTGCCGTTGAACGCGACTTCTCGTTCGTCTGCGAGGAAACGCTCGAGATCGGCGAGATCGAGAAATCCATGAAGCGCTTCGGCGGCAAGCTCGTCGAAACGATCAAACTGTTCGACATCTACCGCGGCCCGCAGATCGGCGAAGGCAAAAAGAGTGTCTCGTTCGCCGTCATGCTCCGCTCTGCCGAAAAGTCGCTGACCGATGAGGAAGCAGATTCCACCGTTCAGAAAATGCTGAAAAAGCTCAGCGAGACCTTCGGGATCGCGCTGAGAAGCTGAATTACAGGAGGATCCATATCATGCTGGCTTATGAAATGACTATCGCAGGCAAGAAGCGCGCCCTGCCGCTCTGCCCGATCGCAGACGACCTCTATATCGGCGCATTCGTCATCTTCGGCGATCCCGAACTGACGACCGCGTGTGCGGAAGAACTGCTCAAAAAGGCCCCGGCGTACGACTACATGATCACCGCGGAATCCAAGGGTATTCCGATCGTTCATGAAATGGCCCGCCTCGCCGGCAACCAGAAGTATTTCCTCGCGCGCAAGAAAGCGAAGCTCTACATGACGAGCGTCTTTGACGTCACCGTCCAGTCGATCACCACCGAGGGCGAGCAGCATCTTTACCTCGACGGCGCCGACGCCGAGCTCATGAAAGGCAAGCGCATCCTGATCGTGGACGACGTGATCTCCACCGGCGCTTCCCTCTCCGCACTCGAACACCTCGTCTCCGAGGCGGGCGGCATTCCGTGCGGCAGAATGGCGATCCTCGCCGAGGGCGACGCGCAGACGCGCGACGACATCATCTATCTCGAACCGCTGCCGCTGTTCCATAAAGACGGATCGATCGTCGAAGGAACGCTGAAAGTCTGAAACCGCGGCAAAGAAACTTTTTGAAGTTTTTTTGAAATTCCTCTTGCTTTTTTCCGGGGGCTGTGCTATAATAATCAGCACGTGAGGCCCCTTGGTCAAGCGGCTAAGACGACGCCCTCTCACGGCGTAATCGTGGGTTCGATTCCCGCAGGGGTCACCAACAACAGGAAACGGAGTGCATAGCACTCCGTTTTTTGTTGTCGATTATGCGTAACAGATCGAACCCTGCAAATTCCGCAGGAATTTGCCAAGCGTCACGCGAGCCAAACGAGCGGTCTTTGCAAAACGAGAGGCGTGATGCCGGGTTCGAGGCCACGCAGGGAGAGGCGCGTTTTGATAAAAACACTGTCATAATTCTCCCCTGACGGCAAAAACGCTTGCCCGGGCACTTTTTTTGTGGTACAATATTTACATAAATCATTTCACTCCGGAGGCACCCCATGACACTCGAAGAACTCGATAAAAATATGGCGATAACGAACGTCAAAACGCCGAATCTCGTCTGGCACGACCGCTACACGCCCGGCTTCTCGTTCGACGGCTGCGCCGATCTCGAAAATTTTCACCGGATCGACATGGCAAAACATAAGGATCACCTGCCCGAAGGCGTGCAGTACGGCTACCACTGCACCGGCATCACCCTGCGTTTCCGCACGAACGCGACCGTCGTCGCCGTCCGCGCCGTCAACTGGCTCGAAGCGTTCATGCCGATCATGCCGCTGACCGGCTCCCACGGCTTCGACCTCTATCTCGCCGACCTGCCCGAGGAGGGCGGCACCTCCCGCCTGCCCCGGTACAAATTCACCATGCGTCCGATGCCGACGCAGCCCGCCGTCGTCGCGGACGAATACCCCTTCCGCGTGCAGGACAATCCCGGCTCGTGGCACGACGTCGAGATCGGCTTCCCGCTCTACAACGGCGTTCTCGAATTCGAAGTCGGTCTGAACGCCGAGGCGGAGATCGCGCCGCCGTCCCCGTTCGCTTTTGAGAAGCCCGTTCTGTTCTACGGTTCCTCGATCACGCAGGGTGCCGCCGCCAGCCGCCCCGGGACCTGCTACACGACGATGCTTGCCCGCGCGCTCCGTCTGCCGCAGATCAATCTCGGCTTCTCCGGCCGTGCGCTCGGTGAGCCCGAAATGGCGCGGTACATCGCAGAGCAGTCGCTTTCCGCGCTCGTCATGGACTATGACCACAACGCGCCGAACGCCGAACATCTCAAAAAGACACACGAGAATTTCTACAAGATCATCCGTGAGGCGCAGCCCGACTTGCCGATCATCATGATGACGCGCCCGCACTACGAGATCAACCCCGGCGAGGCGGAAGAGAATTTCGCCGTCATCGAGGCGACCTACCAGCGTGCGATCGGCGCCGGCGACAAAAACGTCTATCTCATCGACTGCCGCGACGTCTTCGGCGACGACGGGGAGGACGCCTGCACGGTGGACACCTGCCACCCGACCGATCTCGGCTTCTACCGGATGTACTGTGCCGTCCGCCCGGTGCTCGAAAAGGCGCTCGGGATCCGTAAGGATTAACGGGAAAGGAGCGCCGCTTGCAGGATATACTTTGCCGCTACGGGTTGGAGGACGCTGTCATCCGTCCCGTGCCGCCGCACGACGGCGGCAGAAACAGAGTTTTCATTCTGACAAAAGGAATCGAAAAATACGTTCTCCGGTTGTCGGAAACAGGCGACCGCACCGAGGAAGAATACCTTGCGGAGACCGAATTCGTCCGCCACCTCGCGGCGAATGGTGCGCCCGTTGCAGACGTTCTGCCGTCACGCGGCGGGAAACTCGTCGAGCGAACGGCAGACGGTGCTTTTGCCAGCGTGTTCCGCTATGCGCCCGGTATCCTGCTATCCGAAAACAGCTACCGCTACCGCGCCGACGCCCCGCTATCCGAATATTTTTACAACACCGGCAAGACGCTCGGGAAGCTCCACGCGCTCGCCAGAACATACGAGCCGCGTCACCGCCGCGCCGACTATTTCGATAAATACAACGACAGGTATATCGACCGGCTGATCCCGGACGACTACGCGCCGCTGAAAGAGGCGATCGGCGAGAGATTTGAGGCGTTCCGCGCACTGCCGCGGGACGAAAGCGTTTACGGGCTCGTCCACTTCGATTTCAGCGACGGGAACTATCACGTCGATATGGAAACGGGCAAGATCACCGTTTTTGATTTTGACAACGCGATGTACGCCTGGTATATGTTCGACCTCGCCAATCTCTGGACGCACGGCGTCGGCTGGTGCCGCGGGGAGGACGATCCGACAAAACGGCGGGCGATCATGGACGATTATTTCGCCGCCGTTCTCGCGGGATACCGGAGCGAAACAGATGTGTCGGACGAGCTGCTGCAAAAGCTCCCTCTGTTCGTTGACATGGTGTTCATTGAAAACATCGTGGATGAGTTCGAGTGCTGCCGCCGCGCCGGCACGGAAGTGGATGACGATGACATCGCGGACGCCGCTGATGCGCTGATCCGGCATATCGAACTGCCGATTTTGGATTGATCAAGACACACAAATAAATAGAAGAGAAGCCGTCGGCTTCTCTTTTTTCTTGCGCCCGGGCGCGATCTGTGGTATACTTACGGTATCAAAACATTCCCGGAGGTGCTCTATGGAACCGGTCGTTACGGCAGAAGTCATGCGCGTATCGGACAAAGCGGCGATCGCAGCCGGCGTCAGTGAAGGCGAACTGATCCTGCGCGCTGCGACGGCGCTGCGGCAGGCGTACGGATACAAAGGCCCCGTCGCTGTCGTCGCAGGTCCCGGCAACAACGGAGCGGACGGGCTCGTTCTCGCGCGGCTGCTCGCCGAAGACGGGGTCCCTGTCGAGCTCTTTATGCTCGAAGAATCGGGAGCTCCCGGTTGGAAAGCACGGATGAAAGAGGCGCTCGCCGCCGGCGCCGTACTGCACTACCCTGACGCCTCCGTCTCCTTTGACGGCTTTCCGGAAATCGTGGACTGCCTCTTCGGGACGGGCTTCCACGGCGAGGCGGCAGGGCTTGCCAAGGCGCTGATCGAAGCGATCAACCGCGCGCACGAGAGCGGCTCATTCGTCGTCTCCGCCGATATCCCGAGCGGGCTTTCCGGCACGACCGGACTCGGCGGCTCGGCGGTCAAAGCCGACCTCACCGTCGCCATCCAGTTTTACAAGACAGGGCTTTTTATGAACCGCGCGAAGGATCACACGGGGCGCGTCGTCGCCTGCGACATCGGCATCCCGCTCACCGGCGAGGCGGTTTACCTTCCGAGCAAGGAAGACTTCCGTGCGGTGCTCCGCCCACGCGAACACTACGCGCACAAGGGCACTTACGGTTACGTGACGATGATCGGCGGATGCGCCGCCTACGGCGGTGCGGTCAAACTCGCGGCGATGAGCCACGCGGCGCTTCGCGCAGGAGCGGGCGTCTCCCGGCTCGCGGTCCCGTCGTCGATCGTACCCGCGGTCTCGCCGTATATTCTCGAAGCGACGCTCTGCCCGATGCCAGACGAGGGCGGCTTCATGCGCTGTGACGAAGACGCGCTCGCGGGCGCCGTGCGCGGCGCCGCCGCAGTCGCGGTCGGCATGGGCTGGGGACGCGCCAAAGATAACGAAGCGATCCTCCGCTTTCTGCTCACGCATCTCACGGTGCCGCTGCTCATCGACGCGGACGGCATCAACACGCTCGCCGCGATGGGCACGGACGTACTCCGCGAGGCGACCTGCCCCGTCGTTCTGACACCGCACCCGCTGGAATTTCAGCGGCTCTCCGGCGTTCCCGCCGCCGAAGCGGCGGCCGATCCCGTCAGGCACGCCAAAGATTTTGCCGAAGCGAACGGTGTGACGCTGCTCCTCAAAGGCACGACAACGGTCATCTCCGACGGGAAACAAACACTGCTCGTCAGCCGCGGCTGTCCCGGCATGGCGACGGCGGGCTCCGGCGACGTTCTGTCCGGCATCCTCACGGGGCTGCTCGGCTGGAACGAGCCGACGTCCCTGACCGTCGCGTGCGGCGCATATATTGCCGGGCTCGCCGGCGAGATCGCCGAGCGGGACGTGAACCCGATCAGCATGACATCGGGTGACACGGCGCGGCACGTGGCCGATGCCGTCAGCGAAATGCTCCGCTGAAATTTATCCTCCGACTTTCACGCCGGCGCCTTGCGCCGGTGTTTTTTCTTTGCCGGTTCTGCCGACGAGCGCCGCGGCAAAGCGGCGCACTTCCCCGCGCCGGACGGCGCCGGTCAGCCGGAGCGCTACAAAATAGACGAGGACGGCAAGGACGATCCTTGCGGCGACGCTGCCGCCGCAGCCGACGAGCGGCAGCGGCAGAGACGCGAGAAGCCGGACGGCAGCGACCGCCAGAACGGACGACAGGATCGGTCGAGCGATCCAATCCCCGACGCGGACGCGGAGGCGCGTGACCGCGAGCAGCCGCGCAATGCTGAGCGTGCCGTTCATGATCTCGCAGACGTAGACCGTCACGAGGTAGCCGGCGATCCCGAGCCGCGGGACGAGGCAGACGACAAGACATAAGCTCACCGCGGCGTCGAGGAGGTTGATCTTCATACAATGCACCTGCTCGCCGAGCCCTTTGAGCATGGCGTCCACCGATGAATCGATGTACATGATCGGCACGAGCGGTGCGAGAATGCGGATACCGGCGCCCGCCTCTGCGGAGCGGTAGACGCCCTCGCCGAGCGAGAAAGCGAAGCCGCTGAATATCGCGGACGCGCCGATCGAATAAAGCAGCGCAAGCCGGAACACGGCTGCCGCGATGCGGCGGATGCGGAGCGTCTCGCCCGTCTCCTTGGACGCGGCCACCTCGGGGATGAGGAGGCCGGAGACGCTCCCGAGGATCGCCGAGGGATACAAAATCAGCGGGAAAACCATCCCGTGCAAGACACCGTATGACGCAAGCGCGTCAGAAGCGCCGGCGCCGCTTTTCCGAAGTCCCCACGGGATCGCCAGATGCTCCGCGCTGACGAGCCCCTGCCGGGCATACGAGCCGAGCGCCACGGGCAGCGCCGCCTCCGCGACCGTACGGAGATACCGCACGAACGGGCGCGGCGGGACGGACGTTTCCTTTTTCCGCCGCTCGGGCAGATACAGGAGCAGCGACGAGAGAAGTGACGCGCCCTCCGCGACGGCGGCACCGCCGACGACGGCAAGACAGGCGTATTCGATGCCGCCGGGTGCGAGAAGGTACAGTCCGCCCGCTGTCAGGAGAATCTTGACCGCCTGCTCGAGCAGCGAGACGGCGGCGTTCTTCCAGACCTTCCGCATCCCGGTGAAGTACCCGGCGAGTGCCGAAGTCAGCGAGATCGGCACGAGACTGACGGCAAGGACGCGGAGCGACGGCACGGTGCGCGCGTCGCCGAGAAGCGTCGTCCCAACGAAACGGGCAGAGAAAAAGAGAAGCGTGCCGGCGAGCGTGCCGAAGAAAGCGCTGTACACGAGGCACGCGCGAACAACGGAGCGGATACGGAGCGGGCCGAACGTTTTACCGCTCTCCGTTTTGCTGCCGTCTGCCGCCGCGGCGCTTGCCGTCAGCCGCACGGCGGCAAGATTGACGCCGGAGCAGGCGACCGTCACGGCGAGCCCGTAGATGCTCATGACGAGCGTCAATAGCCCCGTTCCCTCGGCGCCGAGGACAGAGGTGACGTAGGCGTTGAAGCTGACGGCGACCGTACGCGTGAGAAGCGACATCGCGACCAGCAAAACGGCATTATAA
The DNA here is from genome assembly GCA_024404475.1 of Clostridia bacterium. GTDB lineage: Bacteria > Bacillota > Clostridia > Oscillospirales > CAG-272 > JAKSPV01. The sequence continues at coordinate 12,164 of JAKSPV010000008.1, forward strand.
AAGAACAGTTTTCCCCGCTTCACGGCGTCCCGCCTCCTTCCGCTCTTCTCTCCCGAGATATATGACGCGGACCCGCCCGGCAGAACGTCTTTTTTTGCGTTTTTCGGCACGATGGCGCCGAGACCTATTGATTTCGCTCTGCTTTTGCGATATAATGATAAATGTATAATTATCCTAAAATGCGGGAGGTTCGTCCATGGAACGCGTCACGAAGGAAAACTACTATCTCGATATCGCCGAGACCGTCTCGGAGCGGAGCACCTGTATGCGCCGCCGCTTCGGCGCGATCATCGTCCAGAATGACGTCATCATTTCCACCGGCTACAACGGTGCCCCCCGCGGTCGGCAGAACTGCTGCGACCTCTGCCGCTGCATCCGCGACGAGATGAAGATCCCGCGCGGCGAGCGGTACGAGCTCTGCCGCTCCGTCCACGCCGAGGCCAACGCGATCATCGCGGCGTCCCGCGAGCAGATGCTCGGCTCGACGCTGTACATGGTCTGCACGAGCCCGAAAGACGGCTCCGTCATGCCCGGCACGACGAGCTGCATGATGTGCAAGCGCATGGTGCTCAACGCCGGCATCTCAAAGGTCGTCGTGCGCGACACGAAAACAGAGTTCCGCGTGATCGACACGACGGAATGGATCGAAAACGACGACAGTCTGTCCGGCATTTTCGGGTACTGAGATGCACAAAAAGAAACTGACGGCACGAAAAAAAGCCGAACTGGAAAAAAAGAGGAAACAGAAGATCATCAAGACCGTCTGCATCCTCGTGCTCGCCGCCGTACTCCTCGCCGCGGGGACGTTTCTCATCGTCCGGAACTACGACGCGATCCGCGCGCGGATCGAAAACAGCGGGCGCACGCTTCTCACGCCGGTAGATGAGGAGACCCTGCTCGACAAAAAGTCGGGCACGTATTACCGGCTCGCGCCGCCGCAGTACGAACCCGCCGAAAAAGGCGAGGCGCGAGCGTGGAGCCCCGCACTCGATGACCGCGTGTTCTACGCGATCGGCGACGCCGATCCTGCGCTCTGGCTGGCGGAAGAGTACGCCGCCACCGGCACGCGCATCTATTACAACCAGTCGATCGAACTGCCGACGCTTGAAGAACTGCATCCCGACCGCATCCGCGTCATCGACACGAGCCACGTGATCGCTTCCGAGGTCGCCGTCGTGACAGACGAAGCCCTGATCGCCGAGGCGCTTGACCTGTTTTTCACCGCAGAGGACAAGCAGCATCCCTTTGAATGGGACTTCCGGCTCGATCTCAAACTCTGCTCGTCGGAATGGCCGGAGATCGTTTATAACCTGACTTACTACGACACGGAAGAGGGCGCGTACCTCATGGATCGGAAATCGCTCCGCAGCGTTTTTCTGGGGACACTCCTCCGCGACGCGATCAATTATCAATAAATCACAAGGAGGCGCGGTCATGGCGCTTGTCACCGAAAAAGAGCCCGCCGCGCTGAAAACGGACGGGCACGCCCGGCGCGTTTTGTTCGTCTGCACGGGCAACACCTGCCGCAGCCCAATGGCTGCCGCGATCCTTGCGCGTCTTCGTCCCACGTGGGAAGTTTCGTCCGCCGGCCTTTTCGCGGACGGCTCGCCGATCTCCGAAAACGCGCTGCTCGTGCTTCATGAAAACGGAATCACATCGGCGGACAGCCACATTTCGACGCCGGTCAGCGAAGAGCTGATCATCGGCGCAGACGATGTTGTCGGGATCTCCTCGCGTCACGCAATGGCGCTGACGATGCGCTTTCCTGCCGCCGCCGCGAAGATCCGCCCTTTGCCGTTCGACATTCCCGATCCGTTCGGCGGCGACGCGGACACGTACCGCGCCGCGTATGCATCGCTCGAGCGGGCGATCGGAGAGATGTTCGGGGAGGTGCCGCATGGAAAATGACGTTCTGCTCATTCCCGTGACGGAGGAACTGCTCCCCGCGATTGTTGCCATTGAAAACGATTCCTTCTCCGACCCGTGGTCGGAGACGTCGCTCCGCGAATGCAGCGAAAACGAGCGGATGATCTTTCTCGCCGCCGCACGCGGCGATGACGTTCTCGGCTTCGGGCTCCTCGGCGTCGCCGCCGATGAGAGCGAGGTGCTCGACATCGCCGTGTCACCCGCCGCGCGCGGGTGCGGCATCGGCAAAACGCTGCTCGGCGCGCTTCTGGACGGTGCAAAACAGCGCGGCGCCGCCGCGTGCTATTTGGAGGTGCGCGAATCGAACGCACCGGCGATCGGCCTGTATACGGGCTTCGGCTTCCGTCCGGTCGGACGCCGCAAGAATTACTATCAAAAACCACGGGAGGACGCCATTGTGATGGCGCTCACCCTTGACACAGAGGACACACATGCTGATCTTAGCGATTGAATCTTCCTGCGACGAGACCGCCGCTGCCGTGCTCGACATGGCGGACGACCGACGTCTGGTTCTTTCCAATATTGTCTCATCACAGATCGAAACGCACGCGCTCTACGGCGGCGTCGTTCCCGAGATCGCGAGCCGCGCCCACGCGGAAGCGGTCTCCGGCGTCGTTTCCGAGGCCGTCCGTGCCGCGGGCATTTCCCTCAGGAATATCGAAGCCGTCGCCGTGACGTTCGCCCCGGGCCTTATCGGCTCGCTGCTCGTCGGCGTCAGCTTTGCAAAATCGCTCGCGTACGCGCTCGGCGTACCGCTGATCCCGGTCAACCACATCCGCGCGCACGCGGCAGCCGCCTACCCGTCGAATCCCGACCTCACGGCGCCGTACCTTGCCCTGATCGTTTCGGGCGGGCACACGTCGCTCTTCGACGTCCGGGACTACACGGACTTTTCCGAGATCGGCTCGACGCGCGATGACGCGGCGGGCGAGGCGTTTGACAAGATCGGACGCGTCATGGGGCTTCCCTATCCCGGCGGCGCGGCGATGGATCGCCTCGCGGCGGAGGGACTGCGGCAGAAAGTAACTTTGAAATTTCCATCGCCGGCCATTCCCGACGATACGCTCGACTTTTCTTTCAGTGGTCTCAAGACCGCCGTTCTCAACGCGATCCACACGGAGCGGCAGCGTCTCGGACTCGGCGATAGGGACGATCTTCCCGACGCGTTCCGCGCGGAAGTCGCCGCCGCTTTTACCCGCACGGTTGTTGACGGCGTTTGTCTAAAGCTGCGCGAGGCGCTGCGCCGGACGAACGCGAAAAAACTCGTCCTCGCGGGCGGCGTTGCCGCCAACTCCCACCTGCGCGCCGGCGTTGAAAAAACGGCCGCTGAAGCAGGTGCTGCGCTCTATATGCCGCCGAAATCGCTCTGCGGGGACAACGCGGTGATGGTCGGCGCGGAGGCGTATTACGACTTCAAAGCGGGCATCACGGCGGGGCTTGACCTCAACGCTTTTGCCTCCGACGAGGGTGCAGAGGCCGCGGAAAAGGATTTTCTGGCACGAAAAATCTGATATTAGACACGGCTTTTGCCGTTTGAAATCTTCTGTTTTTGCCTAACTTTTCAACAAAGTTTTCCACAACCTGTTGAAAACTCACCCTTCCGAGGCGGTTTTCAACCGATTTTCCCGGGTTTGAACGGCCGCAATTTCCTTTTTCTGTCAAAAATCGGCAACAAGACAATTGCTTATCTTACAAGCTTGCAAAAAATCGGTTTCCCGCCGCCGGCATCCATTTCCCGCGTTTTGGCTTCTGCAATGCCGTTTTTTCGCCGGCATGCGACGCGAAACACTTGCGGTGCTTCATTTTTTCCAAAATCTGCCCTTTTGCATCCGTTTCCCGACAGTCCCGTTTCGACGAAAAAACTGTTATGCGGATGCCGAAAATAAACCAAGGAGTCCTTCCATGAACAACCAGTACGAAAATGAGATCAAGGCCGCCTCGGCCAAGTTTGAAGAACTGCTCCGCGGACAGCTCGCGCGCGTTGAGAAGATCAACGCCGCCGCTGACTTCGTTGACTACAAGTCGCTTCCCTGCATCACGATCGGCGTGTGCGGCGGCGACGGCATCGGCCCGATCATCACCGCGGCCGCAGAAAAAGTCCTCTCCCACCTCCTCGCCGACAAGCTTGCCTCCGGCAAGGTCAAGTTCCGCGAGATCGAGGGGCTGACGATCGAGAACCGTGTTAAGCATATGCAGGCGATCCCGGATGATGTCCTCGCGGAGATCAAATCCTGCGACGTCATCCTGAAAGGCCCGACCACGACGCCGCGCGCCGGCGATCCGTGGCCGAACATCGAGAGCGCCAACGTCAAGATGCGGAAAGAGCTTGACCTCTTTGCCAACGTCCGTCCCGTCAAGGTGCCGGACAAGGGCATCGACTGGACGTTCTTCCGTGAGAACACCGAGGGCAGCTACGCCGTCGGCAGCCAGGGCGTCAACGTCACCGACGATCTCGGCGTTGATTTCGTCGTCACGACGACGGAGGGCACCCGCCGCATCGCGCGGCTCGCGTACGAATACGCGCGGGCAAACGGCAAAGACCGTGTCTCGATCGTCACGAAAGCCAACATTATTAAAACGACCGACGGCAAGTTCCTGCGGCTCTGCAAGGAGATCGCCGCCGAGTACCCGGAGATCACGACCGACGAATGGTTCATCGACATCATGACGGCGAAGCTCGTGGACGAGAAACGCCGCACCGATTTCAAGGTCTTCGTTCTGCCGAACCTCTACGGCGACATCATCACCGACGAGGCCGCCGAATTCCAGGGCGGTGTCGGCACCGCCGGCTCTGCCAACATCGGCAAGCGCTACGCGATGTTCGAGGCGATCCACGGCTCTGCGCCGCGCATGATCACCGAGGGCCGCGGCAAGTTCGCCGATCCCTGCTCGATGCTCCGCGCATCCGTGTTGATGCTTTCGCACATCGGCTTCACGGACGAGGCGGCACGCCTCGAGCGCGCGCTCGACTTCTGCATGTTCGAGGATAAGAAGATGCAGATCACGGGGCGCGACACCGGCTGCACCACCGACGAGTTCACCGACTACGTCATCGCGCAGCTCTGACTGCCGACAAAATCACCGAAAGGAGGGCGGGCCATGAAGATCGCCCTTAGCTACACACGCGGCGCGGCGGCCGTTCCGCTCGCGCCTCTGGATGAACTGCTCCGCAGCGGGACGCGCGTCGAACTCGCCGTTCTGCTCGCCGCCGCGACACGTCCGGACGTACCGCTTGCCGATCTTGCCGCCGCCGTCGGCGCCGAGCCGTCGGAGGTACGCGGGGCGCTTGCCGCTCTTGCGGAGAGGGGTGCCTTGACCTACACGGCCGAGGACGGAGACGACGTTCCCGACAGCGTCGGGGACCCCAAGCCGGAGAAGCATCTTTTGTCCTCTACCCTGCCGGCGTACTCCACGGAGGACACGGCGCGCATTCTGGAGGGCTCCCGTCAGCTCGCGGGGCTCATCGACGCCTGCCAGCAGATCGTCGGCAAGATCTTCTCCACGGCGGAGGTCTCCTCGATCGTGGCGATGGTCGATTACCTCTCGCTCGACTCCGACTACATTCTTCTTCTGACCACGCGCTGCACGGAGGCCGGCAAGCCGTCCGTGCGCTACATTGAAAAGACCGCCGTTTCGCTCTACGACAGCGGCATCCACTCGTATCACGAGCTGGAAGAGTATTACGCGCGGCTTGACGCCGTGCGCTCCGTCGAGGGGCGTGTACGCGAGCTTTTCGGGCTCGGCGACAGGTCACTGACGAAGAAAGAAAAGGAATACCTCGCCGCGTGGGTGAGCGACTGGGGCTTCTCCGCCGAGATGATCGAAAAGGCGTGGGAAACCACCGTGAACGCGACCGGCAAGGCGAGCGTCAGCTACGCGAACAGCGTTCTGAAACGCTGGCACGAGGAAGGTCTCAAAACGCCGGATGACGTTGACCGCGCGGAAGAAGCGCGGCGCGGCACAGCCGGCAAAAAAACGGACAAACCGAAAGCGAACAGCACGTTCGACACGGACGAATTCTTTACGGCGGCGCTGAACCGTTCCTACGGCGACGCGACCGCGCCGGACGACAGGACGAAGGGAGACGCGTGATATGGCTTACAGCAAGGAAACGATCCTCGCGGTCAAGGCGGACTATGCCCGGAAATGGGAACGTGCCGCCGCTGCCGCCGACGCTCGCCGCACCGAGGTCGAACTCGCACTTCCCCGCGTTAGGGAGATCGACCGGGAACTTTCCGGCACGGCGCCGCTCGTCATGCGCGCCGCGCTCAGCGGCGAGGGCTGGGAGACCGCTTTCGCCGAGATCAAGGCGCATAATCTGGCGCTCCAGGCGGAAAAGACGAAACTCTTGGAAGATGCCGGGTTCCCCGCCGACTACACGGATATCCGCTACGAATGCCCCGAGTGCAAGGACACGGGCTACGTCGGCAGCACGATGTGCCGCTGCATGAAGCGCGAGATGGCGCGCCGCGAATACGAGGCGTCCGGTCTCGGGCATCTCATGGAAACGCAGAGTTTTGCGACGTTTGATCTTTCCTATTACACGGGCGCCGACGGCGCCGCGATGGAGCGGAACGTAAGAGCGCTCCGCCAGTTCGCCGAACATTTCACCGGCCGGGGCGACCCAAGCTGGCTGCTTCTCGGCGGCACGGGACTCGGCAAGACGCACCTTTCCACCGCCGTGGCGAAAGTACTGATCGACCGTGGGTTCGGCGTTTCGTACGTCACCGCGCAGGACCTCATCGCGGCGTACCGCAAGAGTTCTTTCGGCGACGAGCAGAAAGATCCGACGGAGTCGCTTCTCACGGCCGACCTTCTCATCATCGATGACCTCGGGACGGAACTCTCGACGGCGTTCACTGTCTCGTGCGTGTACAGCATTCTGAACGCGCGGCTCAGCGCCGGGCGTTCGACACTCGTCAGCACGAACCTCTCGCAGGCGGAACTGCGGGAGCGGTACGCGGACCGCATCACGAGCCGGCTCTTCGGCGAGTTCTACCCGCTGCTCTTCTCCGGACGCGACGTCCGCGCACAGAAGCTCTCCCGAAACGTGAAATAAAAAAAGCCGGATCCCAAAGGATCCGGCTGCGTTCGTAACGCATCAGCCGTTGCAGCAGCAGCTCAGCACGATAACGGCCAAGATGATCAGCCACAGGGTCTCGTTCTCAAAAATATCGCAAAGGCAGTTCATGGGATTTCCTCTCATCTTAGATTTCCGGGAACTGCGGTCTCCCGCCGAACACCGTTTTTTCGGGGCAGCGCGGCTCGCCCGTGCTGCTCTGTTATTATCTTATGAGAGTCACGCCGAAGACGTGCGTCAGGTAAGCGTCAGATGATCGGTGTTCAGAAACGCCTGCGCGTTCATGAGCGAATCGGTCGCAACGCGCGTCTCCGCGCCGCATTTGAGGCACCGGACAAGGACGCAGTCCTCGAGCACCGTCGCCTCGTATTCTCCCTCGCCCTTTTGGCAGCGGCAGGTGATCTCGCCCTCTTCGTTCAGATCCTTGATGACGAACATGATGATGTCGAGGATCTGCGGATCGGTGAAGATGCCCTCGCCGCGCTGCGACGTCAGATCGTCCAGCGAGTGCTCGCCGAGCATCTCCGTCAGCGCCTTTTCCTCTTCCTTCATCGCTTCCTCCACTTTGTCCTTCGCGCCGGTGAAGCAGATGTTCATGCCGGAATAGTTGCACGGGATCGCAAAGAGGTCGCCGCCGAAGAAAAGATTCTGCGCGACGGTGAAAACGTGCGGCCGCGGGCAGACGTAGCACGGCACGGTGAGGCGGACCTTTTTATCTTTCGTATAGACGACGGTCAGTTCGCTGCCGCCGCACGGGCATTTCAGCCGGAGCATATCCGCCGACAGCGCGAACGCGCCGACCATGCTCTCGACCGCGGCGCCGCACGCGGGACACCGGTACGCGATCGTCGTTTCTTTCTGGGACAGTACCATAATACCCTCCGGAATAACCAGTTCAATTCTGTTATAGTATACCACCAAAACACCGTTTATGTCAATCATCATCGGCAAAAAGGGCAAAAGCCCGGCGCCGGGAAAGGAGCATCATGCGATACGACCGCGAACAGAAGACCGTTCTTCTCCCCGCCGCGGAACTGGCGGCGTATGCCCGCCGGCGCGGCTCGCTCGAGGCGATCAACTTCACCCCGGTGATCGATGCTCCCGTGCCGGACGCCGACGGGATCGGTACCGCCGTGGAGCTCCGTCTGACGGAGCAGTTTGATGCCCTGTCCGTGACCGTCTCCGGCACGGCAGACACCGTCATCACGCGCGGCGCTTCGTGCATTCTCGAAGTCGCCGAGGAGCGCCGGCAGATCGACGGTGCAACGCCGTTCTCCTCGCCGCAGCTCTTTGCCCGGGGCGTCGTTCTCGCCTGCCTCGCCGCCGAGCAGCGCGGCTATCTCGCCGTCACCGTGCGGCAGACGTTCACGAAACGGAACACGACGAAATACAAGGGCTTTGACCTCACGCTGAGCCGTGAGGAACTGCGGAAGATGTTTTCGTCGCTCATGAGCCGCGCGCTCCCGTTTGCCCGCTTGATCGCCTATCGTGAGGAGGAAGGCATGCGGCAGATCAGCGAGATGAAGTTCCCGTACCAATCGCCGCGCGAAGCGCAGAAAGACTTTCTCGTTGAGAATTTCCGCACGCTGCGCCGCGGGGGACGGTTGCTCGTCTCCGCGCCGACCGGTACCGGCAAGACGATGGCGGCACTCTACCCTGCCGTCAAGGCACTCGCCACCGGCGACGCCGACAAGATCTTCTATCTGACGGCGAAGACCGTCACCGGGATCGCGGCGCTGAACGCCGTGCGCGAGATGGCGAAGGCGGCGCCGGCGCTGAAATGCATCCCGATCTACGCGAAGGAACGATTCTGTCCCGTGCGCCTCCGGGGCGGCGAATGCCGCTGCTTCGACTGCCCGCTCGCGGGCTCCGTCGAGGGGATCTCCTACGAAGAACGGCGCGACAACGCCCTGCCCGGCCTTCTCGCCGAGGGAAACGTTTTCGAGCCGGGAATGGTCAATTACTACGCCGAAAAATATCAGGTCTGCCCGTACGAACTCTCGCTCGACGCGTCCGTCTATTGCGACGTCATCGTCTGCGACTATAACTATGCGTTTGATCCGGCGCTCCGCTTCCGGCGCTATTTCGGCGACGAGCCGCTCTGCGAAAAGCCGGTCTTCCTCGTGGACGAGGCGCACAACCTGCCCGACCGTGCGCGGGAGATGTATTCCTCCACCCTGTCGCTCGGAGTGCTTGCAAAATACGAGGAGTCCCGTGCCGCCTACCTGCCGATCGACGACGAACTGCGCAACGCGCTCGGAAATCTTTCGCTTGCCGTCCATTCGCTCGAGTCGCTGTGTATGAGCGAAAAAGTGTACGACGAGAGCGGAGAGGAA